>NZ_JBLYPL010000009.1:0-256272 GCF_051851855.1 Rahnella sp. ATs2
CTTACCGAGAATGTCCAACTGCACGCCGATCGCTTCATCAATATCAAATTCAGTAATAAACGCAGTCATCGCGCCAGCGATGTCAGTCAATGGACGGGTTATCAGGTCAATATGATCAACAAATAGTGGTTTCTGGCTGTGGTAATTGGTAATGAGGTCAGTGTATTTACTCATGCCGTCACCGTAATGTTGATGTTATTCACATCGCAGGTTGCCGATTCGCTGTAACCGATAGTGATATTCGCGGCTGCAACCGCCCCGGCGCTTTTGCCAATCTGCAAACTGGTTATGTCGTAGTATCGGCTTTCACCGCCACTCACCACGCCGAGGTTTGCCGGTGAATAAACCCGGCTCAAAAGAACGTCATCGCCGATGGTCAGCGCATTTATATATGCGGCGATGGCTGTTTTAATATCTTCGCCGATCTGCGTGGTGTATCCCGTGAAGGCCTGAAGTGAAATAGCAATATAGACTGGTACTGGAACCGGACGATTAAAACCAACGTCGTGTGGATTTCCATATTTATCAGGTACGACAATGACAGTGGAGCCGTTCGGAGTGACGCCCTGCCCTTTTTTTCGAACGAGTATTGTCGCAATTTCTGTCGCATTACCGCCATCTACAACTGCTGTGATTGAATGCGCTGGCAACCCGTTAGCGTCCACCGAACCAGTGTCGTTCTCATAAAGCTTATGGCGCGTAACCCCTGGGATGTTGGCGATAACACCATCCAGAGCATCGAAAGGCGTTACTGACGCCAGCGCCACACTCTGTGCCTGACGGATACGCAGCGCCGCATCAGTTTCAGCAGCAGAGCCAACGGTGGCCGCATTGGGGTTCGTGACCGAGACCCATCCGCGTGTAGGCGTGTTAATGAACGTGATAGTGCCTGCCAACGCGGCAACAGCGCCAGCAGTTGCACAGGTAGCTGTCACCAGTACAGTGCCGTCAGTTCCGATCACAACCGAAGCGGGCAGCGTCCAGATGATGCTGTTAGAGTCCCTGGCGGACCCGTTTATGATTTCCAGACCGATGGTGCCGGTGATCAGCAGATCAACAGTTGAGTTGTTCGCCGGGTCGCGATAAATCCCGTTTATTTTCACGTTGCTGGACAGCCCGTTACCGATACCGGTTGCCGGAGACTGGCCGTTATAGACGGCAATGGCCGTATTGTTCGCGTCGTGAATGCCCAGCGCATAGAGAGCGATCATCTGCCCGTCTTTACTGTCCGGTTCTAAATAGGCGTCAGTACCGTAAATCTGCTGAAAGTAGCCGGTTAACGTGGTGAGGATTGTCTGGTAATCGGGCGCGCTGATCCCCTGAGCTGTTACCGTTGCCGATAACCCCAGAGTGTCAAGATTGAGAGCCATTATGCCTCGCTTGTTACAGGTGTCTCACCGTAGATGGTGTCGATGGTCGCCGTAAACGTTACGCGCCGTGTGGTGCTGTTTACGGACGTATCAAAGGAGATGATTGAGCTGACTCCCTGCGTCTGCAGAATGTGCTGGCGAATAGCCAGGTTATAAACCTCGGGGCTTTGCTTTCCGAGCACTGATTGGATGTATGGCGTTCCGGCCGTCGTGTCGAGAAACCATTGACCGCGCCAAAGGTTAAATCGCGTTTTAACAGCCTGCGCCACCGCCTCCGGCGAGTTAATCAGAAAGGTGTTATCACCCTGCCCGAATGTGTAATCACCGTCAGTGCCTTCGCGTCGATATCGCATATCAGTTCACCTTGCCAGAATTGCCGCTACCGGTTTGCACACCGTTGTGCGTGTGCTGGTCGCTGATATCCTTACCGTTGGATGTCAGAGTACCAATGAATTTAATAGCGCCAGTAATAGTGGCCGCCGTGCCAGATGTAATACTGCCGACCATGCCCCCCATCCATGTCAGTAGCCCTTTAACAGTGACCGCTGCCGAGAATGTTGAGATTGGTGCTGTGACATTAAAGCCCCCTGGCGCGACGATATTGATCTTCTGTGTCGTAGGGTTAAGCTCGAAAAATGTTGATCCGTCATCGCTTCGCATCTGCGCTGAATTAGTGCTAATCCCGCTGATTTTCTGTGCCTGTGACTGCGGGCCGACAATGACAAAAGCATCCGAAGTATCGTGCTGGCGCTCGTCTACTGCGTCGCCGGTGCCGCCGCTCTGGTACCAGAAATCGATGCAGCGATCAGAGAAAATCACCAGGCACTCATCACCGGCCTTAACCGGGAACGTCAGGGTGACGCCACCACCGCGCGGGAAGATAACCGGCAGGTCTACCAGCAGCGTGAGCCCTTCTGTTGTTTCAGCCCCAACCTCATTCGGTACCGAACCGTTAACCGCTGGTTGTACTGTGCAGGTCACCGTATCAGGGTCGAATGACTGGATGATACCGGGCACAGCAACTCGCAAAGTGCTGCTGAGTTGTTCGCCCATTGCTTTCAATGCCTGCGAAAGATCCCCGCTTAAATCATGGGAAGGAATTGGCATGAAAAAACTCCATAAAAAAACCCGCTCGAGGCGGGTTATTTATTCAGAATAAAAATTTAAGACGCTTTTTGTGTCTTTAACACAAGCCAACGTTCAAAAAACTCTTCCGCTATCTCTATAACGTCTTGAGCCATTTCTTGAGAAACGGTTACACCTTTAAGATCGTAGTCAGCTTCATTTCGAGCATCGCGCTGAGATTTTAGGATGTAAGCTAGCGACTTTAAGGATGGTTTCGGATATGGCTCATTTTTACATTCAGCTGGGTTAGACATGTATCCAGCTGTATTTTTATGGTGCTCATGCGAAAAATTCGGCAAATGAGTTAGAGATGACATGGCTTCGTGAAGCATACTGTAATACGCACGAGAAATTGCACTTCTATAACCACTCTCATCATTCTTACTCATGCAAAGTCGAGCGGTGTTCAGAATGTCATTGCTAGTTGTCGCCATAACTGACTCCTGTATGAAGTTGGCGAGGAGACGAAAACCGAGCAAGAAGCTTACAGTCATCCAACTTTTCTTCTTCACAAACCTTGTCAGCTAAAGCAAAGTTCATTTTAGCTATTTCTTTTGGGGATTTGTTCTGAACATCAACAACGTAACAACCACTCCCTCTGTTGGTTAACTGAATATAACCTGAGGAAGCTTTAAAATCTTTTACAACAGACCAGATGATTCCTGCCAAAAGCTGAAATTGTTCACGCGTGCTTTTAGATGCATCAAAGGCACCATCTAATTCTGTTAGTAGCTCATCTTTATGTTTCATAGCTTTCTGCCTTCCTTCATCGTCTGACAGGAGCTTGATATGTTCATCAAAGTAATGGACTAAATTTTCTCTTTCACCAAAACGATACGCGTTGCTGTAAGCAATTCTACTAAATATTTTACTAGGATATTTTTCAGCCAACGGGTAAGCAAACTCTCGTAAACGAAGAAAATTAAATGTCGTCCTCATAACTTCATAAAAGTGTTGAGCAAGAAAAAAATCGTTAACCTGCCGATCAAGACAAAGCTTAAAAATATCTAAGGCTTCACGCTCGTTTCCATAGAGGATTTCGAGATAACCTAAGGCAACTAGAGAAGCACTTGTACTGGTTGTTCCGAGTTCTTCACTTACTTTTTTATAAGTAAACCGGTCAACACTCTCACCATTTCTCAGTTTAGCTGAAAATTCAGCTATATACTCTTCGGCTTTTTCTTGTGGGATTCCTGCAGCCATTTCATTCCTCAGCCCTACACAGCGGGAGGGCGATTTTAAGCCTAGGTTGGCTAAATATCAATCTCTATAGAATATCGACGCAGATCAGAAAATCTTTAAACTCACTTAACCTTCACACAATCGAACGTCCCGTAGGTCCGAGGCGCATCCATACTTGCCTGGAGTATCTGCGCATTCAGGAATGCTTTCCCGTTGCGCTTGATGTACTCGAGCCCATACAACTGGCCGTCTTTTGAGGACTCAACGACCCATTCCATTTTGATGTTGTTGTAGTCGTCTTCCTGCTTCAGAAAAGTAACTTTCTGGGATTTGGGTTTATCGCCATTGATACGTGACCACCCGTCGTTCGCCGGGCTGGTTCCTAAATAAAATGGTCCACACTGAGAATCCGCGTAAGCCAAACCAGGCAGCAGAAAAACCAGCGAGGCCAATAATATTTTATTCATCAGTCAGTGCGTCCTGTTCAGCGCAGAATTAGTTTGAAGGTCAGCAGAACCTCGCGCCACGCACATCATATCCATGTACCAGGCCTGCCCTCTCGTATCCCCAGTATAAGATATCGACTGAACAATATACACACCATCTGTGGCAATACTGGCAGGCGGAATGCTGGCGACGCCCGTCACCACCAGATTGCCGTTATCGTTGATTTCCGTGATCCGCCCGCCGGACATCTGAATGTCGTTCGATGACAGAGAAGCGCGATAAACGGATGTCTGATCCAACTCAATCAGGCCATGAACCCGGATATTCGGGTTTATCAGGCAACGCACGTTCACGCCGCCGCCCATCGTCTGCTGTGGCATTCCGATCAGCCCAGTCTGGCTGTTCAGCACGATAGCCTCATGAATGTACTTATCATTGGCGACCATCTGCACCTGACCATCAACGATCTGCCAGGTGGCTTTGCACTGCTTCGCAATGTTGTCCATTACGTTGTGGGCCATCGTGTACATCGACCGGCCGCGCGGATAAACCGTTGTCGGGAATTCCGGCGTCAGCCCGGCTGTCACGCCGAACGGCGCAAAATGCGACATGGTGAGGTCATACAGGTCTTTCACCGTGTAACCTTTAGCCAGCGTCGTATTCATCACGGCGCCCATCAGCGCACGGTGCCCGTCAATGGCCTGAATGATGATAAACGTGTCCGTTGGGTTATCTCGGCCTGTCAGTGAGAACCGGATTTCACCGTTATAGATTTCGCCAAAGTTCTGGCCGTTGGTCTGGCCCACCTGCGATGAATCGACGGTTGTTGGTTTGCCTACCTGACTGGCATCGACTGCCGAGGCAATGCCGTCATAACCGGCGATGATTTTTATCTTTGAAAACTCAGAACCGAGGATCCGGCTGTTTGTGTTCTGAGAGAAGTTGTAAATTTTTACGGTGGCCACGCGGGAAAACTTAATGTTGAACCACTCAATGTCAAAAGTGACTTTGAAGTCCGAAAGGCTGATCCCCTTGCCGTTATCGTCGAGCAACTGTATTTCAAAATGACGCTGCCAGTTCTGGCTCATGATTATCCCTTAACTTTGTACGATATAAAGATGGCTGCCGTTCCCGAGGTCGATTTTTGTCGGGTATTCCTGCGTGGAGCTATCGCACCCGACGTAAAGCGAGAAGCCAAATTCCATAAAGGCATATTGCGCCAGCAGGTCGACGCCGGTTACCAGAGGAATGCCGGTGATCATCGGGTTGCCGCCGCTGTCCTGCATATCCATGATCCAACCAGCAGCATCACGCCATAGCAGACGCATTTTGTAGGTGGTGTCTGCCAGGCTGATATTGAATTGCTGGTTGTCCGGCGACAGGGGAATTTCACTGATGATGATCGTCATAACCCAAATGCCCCCTTCGCGCCGTCGAACAAGGTCAGCAATAGCGAAGTGTTGGTCGTCTTCACTGATTTCGTGCCGGTGTTTTGCACGGAAGACGTGCTGACGCCATCCTGCATGTCAGCTTTATCAGCCACGCTGATGTTCTGAGTTTGCGAGATAATGACTTCACGTAGCGTGAGCACGCACATCAGCACGTTCTCGCTGGTCCGGTCAGTTGTTACATCGATGGCGCGGATCAGCATATTGCTGTACTGCCGTTTACCGGTTGTCACATCGAACGGCACACGGCTGGCCTGCAGGTCGAGAATTTGCTGGTAAATTTCTTTCGGACTGGTGCCCAGAGAAATACCGATCGCGGAGGTATCCGCAAAATCCAGCAGCGAACCACCGCCAGAGAAGCCCATTTCCATGGTGACTTCCGCCGGGCGTTTGTAAGAGTGGTCAGATACCGGCGCACCGATTTCCACCGGGTGTTCTGTGATTTCCAGGGCATCCTGATGCTTTTCAGAAACCACCACGTCAGGGATGATCAGGCCAATTTTTCGCGACCGTTGGTTGAATAATACGGATAGAACGTCCATTAACGCGGCCCTCTCGATACCTGCTGCGCGAGGCGTGAATTAACACCGGTTTGCCGGTCAGCCACTTCCATACCGGCGCGGGTCGGATCACTTACGCCATGAATATGGATGTTGGTTTCCTGACTGACCGTCTGGTTGCCTGGCATGTTGCTGAGCACTTTTGGCACGTAGTTGCGTGTTTCCTGTGGCATCAGCCCCATTCCATATTTCTGGACGTTGCCAACCCCCCAGTTGTATGAAGCCAGCGTTTTCTCCAGATCACCGCCGTTCATTTTCATCAACTGGCTGAGGTATTTTGCGGCCGCCTGCGCTGATTTAACCGGGTCAAACACATCGTTGCCGCTCAGGCCCATATCGCAGGCCGTTGGATCCATGAACTGGAACAGGCCTTTTGCGCCAGCGCCAGATTGCGCCAACGGATTACCTGCTGACTCAGTAATCGCCACGCTTTTAAGCAGGCCGGCAGGCAGCTGGTAAAGCCCCTCGAGCTTATTCAGTGTTGGTTCCAGCAAGTTGAGAAGCTTCGAGCCTGACTCGCTGGCGCGCGGTCGACGGACTGACTGAGCATGCTGCACAGGGTCGTCATCCTCTCCGGAATCATCATCCAGATTGATAGCGAATCCTGTTTTATCTTTCAGCCAGCGGCGAAATCGCAGCCCCGAATCTTTGACAGAATCCTCCCCGGGCAACGTGCCTTTCTGGATAAAATCGGCAGCCCATTTGTGATTTTTCTGGAAGTCATCGATGACGCGTCCCAGCTCCTTAATTGCTTTGGAAATACTGTCGATGAGCGCTACGCCCTGCTTAACCTGTGGCTCCCACGCCTTCCAGTCAATCAGGCTTTTGCCGCCTTCCTTCCACGTTTTATAATCTTCATATAACCCGATGAAGGCGAGACCGAGTGCGGTTATGCGCCCAATAGGGGACATCATGAACGCGGTATTCAAAAGCTTCCAGGCAATCATCAAAGCACCGAAAGTAGCGATCAGCTCTTTCGTGCCTTTATCCAGTTTTCCCCACCATTCCATGATGTCACTACCGGCCTGCATCAGCCTGTATACGACACGCCCGATAACGTCAGCGAGCCAGAGTAACCCTTTCACGCCGCGGGTGATCACGTCTTCTATTTTGGGGAAGTTATCGAGGAACTGTTTGCGAAGATTGTCGACAGAACCAGCCAAACCGCCTGCCAGATTAGCCCCGATTTTATCCCGGGCCATGCCAGCCATCGCCCCGAAGTCGCGCAGGGAAGTCATGAAACGATTCGAGCCAGCTGCGGCCTGATCGGCGTTAAACCCGATGGCTTTCGACATGGCCGAGTATTCAGCAGTAAAGCCGGTTATGCCTCGGCGCATTGCCATCAGCGTGTTTTCGTCGATACCCAGCATCTGCGCATACTGATTTGCCCGGTAATAAGGCATGCTCTTCAGCTTGTCACCCACGCCAGAGAACACGGACGCCATATCCTTCATATTGCCTTTGGCGTCTCGCGTCTGAACACCCAGCCGGTTAAGAAAGCCTTCAGCGCCCGGATTGTTACGCATGAACCGGGACAGGCTTTCCAGCGAACTCTGCGCCGCTTCGGCGTTCGAACCCGTTTGTGAGGCTGCGTACCCCAGCGCCTTAATGCCCGCCACGCTGGCGCCAGTGCGCTGTGATGCCCAATAAAGGTTATCCAACCCGCTGGCAATCTTCGCCGTAAAGGCTGTCACCGTCAGCGCTGCGCCTTCAACAACAGCCGCCATTTTGAACACGTTGGCCGTCACGCCAGCGATCACAGCGTCGAACTTTTTAGCGCCAGCGTCATCAACAGCAAAACCGAGACTGACGAGGAAATCCTTAATAGTTTCAGCGTCCATCGTTATCAGCTCTCCACTTTGCTATGCGCGCTTCGTTGTCGATTTCCATTTGCAGGTAGTCATTCATCATTGCGATATCGCACAGATCAACCGCGCCCGACTTCAGGTCTTTCATATCGAGCTGAAAGGCCTTGGCCGGGCGCAGGATGTAATCCATATTGTCAGGCAATGAATTGAGGGCTACGCCTCCACCTGATCCGGAGTTTCGGTCGTAGGGAGTTCTTGCAAAAAATTTCCCAGCGAGTCGCCCACCACGCGACCGACGATTTGGAGCATGGAGGGCAGGTCCAGATCATCAAAAGCCAGCACGCCACTCTGAAACACCGGAACCCAGCCTTTCGCCTGTTTACGAAATGCCACCGACAGGCAGGGGTAAATAATCGCGTTAGCGTCATCGTCGCTGAGGTCAGATAATGACTGAGCGACCTTCGGCAATACGCGCTCCATAATGCCGATCGAGTCTTTTTGCGCGGCCAGGCTTTTAATCTGCTGAAATTCAGACAGCATGCCGGACAGAACCGGCAGCAACTTACGCGAGACTTTGAACTGGTCGAACACGCTCAATTTGCGGATCTGATACGTGTTGCCTTTGATTTCAAATTCCATCGATTAGAACTCCCCTAATACTTCATCGACTTTGCCGCCATCAAACACCCACGAAACTGTTCCGCCATCTTTGGCATTAGCAAAATCTGGCTGTTTCTGGAAAGCCGCTGAACGGATGGTGACAAGGTCACCGGATGAGTGGTTACGAAGAACGAATACGTTATTGCCCCATAAGGATGAAGACTGGCTCTGTGCGTTGTAGTGCAGAGATAATTTCTTATTAACCGGGGATGTTTTGAGGAGTGTAATGGTGAGAGCGCCAGATTTTCCGGCGTGCAAACTGTGCATGACTTCACCATCAGCACCCACAGTCATGGTGTTTTTGGCCTCGGTCATAGCCACGGTAATGCCTTCGTCAGCGTTTGCTGATCCGTAGCCCAGATCGACATCACCTGTCGGCCCTGTCATTGACGCCGAAAAGTCGAGAAAAGAATAAGTAGCCATTTTTTATCCTCAGCGAACAACGTTGATCTGAACGTCGGCAAAGTGAACAGCGCCAGCAAGTTTGCAGGCCACCTGAATAAGTGGAGCTTTACGCGCTTCGCGATCGGCTTGCGCCTGCGTCGCCAGCGGTGCAGCGTATACGTAATAGCCTTTGGTTAAAGTATCGCCAGTGTTGATCTGCCCAATTGGGCCACCGTTCCATACCCCAGGAGCAATCAGGCCATTCGTGTCTGCCTGATCCATCGACTGTTCAACGTTACTCAGCAAGCTGGTGACGCCGGGTTCAGTCTGAGAGACCTTTGTCGTGCTGGTGTACAGGCGGTTATAGAGGTTGGTTTGAACGTAGTTTTGCAGCCAGTCCAAGCCGTGGCGCTCATCAAAGAAATCGCCGCTGGACATTACGCCCTGCTGAAGGATCGCCGTATCGTTCGCATAATAGACGTAGACGTTGGCGTTTTTCGCATCGACGGCCGCAGCCTGACCCACGGTCAGCGTCTCATAGGTTACGGTCGGTTCCTGTTTGAATTTCAGGGTGATGGTGGTATTGCTGCCGCTGAAATTAACGGTGAACGCGCGGCCTAATGCCGACACAGCAGCGTAAAGGCTACTGGTGGAATACTGAATGAAAGTGCGTGCGTACTTTCCAGCTTTGAGCTGGGAAGCGACATCGGTTGTTGAGGTGCTGCTGATGATTCCGGCTTCGGCAGAAGTCACGCCAAAGATACGGCTCAGGCTGGAAGCTTCGATCAGCTTAGCCACTGAAATAACGTCATCAGCGTCAAGAACGTCCTCACCGCTGGCTACGTCATCGGCGACAACCAGTCCGTACCAGTTGGTATATTGAAGGCAGGCATTGACGGCTTGCACCACTGTTTCAACGGGACCAGCCTCAGCAGATGCAAGGGTTTTAGCCCAACGTCCGACATAAACCTGCGTAGGTTTCGGTGACTGACCAAAGAAAATCAGAGCCGCCTCATACTCCGGGCTATCCACGCCGAAATCGTCACCAATATCTTCAATGGCGGCGTACAAGCGAATACGTTCTGACACAGGGATTACCGTAGAGGTGCCGAGGATCAGCAACGAACCGAAATTTCGACCAGTGGCCGCCGTCGGCGACATGATCACATCAACGTTCACAACGTTGGATACAGGTAAGCCCTGCGTCATAATTTATTCTCCAAAATAGGTGACCGGTGCTTCCACCAGCGATTTGATGCCGTATTCACGGATAACCTTGCGGCGCAGGCGCACCGTCATGTCGTAGCGACGAACCCACTGTTGGTTGATAAGTTCAGGGAAAGGCGTTAACCCGGTGTAATCACCCAGAGAGAGCCCCAGAGTGTTGAGCTGATCGTTGTTTTGCTGAACGGAGATGCCATCGCGGAATCTGGAGGCAAATGTCATACCCGCAGGACCATAAAACGAGGCCATGCATTCGAACGTCTCATGGCGCCAGACCTGAGCACCCTCATCCGTCTGGCTGGTGAATGCCGGGCTATCATCGATAGGCCAGCCAGTAACCCCAAATGCGCACCAATTGGTGTCCACTGAAGGGAGCGCGGGCTGGTCTTTCTGCCAGCGGGGCATCACCATTTTCGCGGGTAACCCAGAGACATTGCGCATCCACTGGCTCAGCAGCCGGTCGAGCGCTTCGTCATAGGCAGGATCACCGCTGGTAGGCGTTAGCCATCCAGCTTCGGTGCTGGTGTTATTACTCAATGGGGATACCTCCATCGAACTGAAGGAGTTCACAATGAGCCTGAACAAAACCGGCACCGTAAGCGGTGTACGGATCTACAAATGTGACGCGATAATCACGATTCTGATACGTCACAATGTCCGCATCTCGCCCTGTCTGCCCCTGCGTTAGCCTCTCAGTGGTTACAATCAGGATTGCCCCGCTGATAACCTGTCCCGATTCCATCCGGCGGCTTTCGAGCGAACGGTCAACGGTGACCACGCCAGCAAACTGAGTTTTCACCGCCCCATCCTGCCCAATACCGTCATCGTCAACTGTCTGCTCCCGCCTGGTCACCCAGAGGTTGAAGTCACAAAAGTCCGGGTCAAACAGAACGTCTGTCACATCAAGATTTGGCATTTTTATTCCTCACCACAGAAGTGATCGCGCGCCGGTATTGGCCGGTGTCAATCAGCGGTCTGGCATTCGCGTTGTCAGGAAGGTTTCCGGCTGCACGGCTTGCAAGTTCTTTGGCTGCTCCCTTGCGCCCACGTGCCGCCCGTGCTTTAAGCGTACTTTCTGCAAGAGGCGTAAAGCCGGTGATCGTCATGTAGCGTTTAACGCCATCGGCGGCCACCGTACCAGCCTGATTCAGCGCACGGTCAGCGCCAGACATATTCCCGTCGAGAGCCGCCTGCGCGGCCGCCTTCAACAGTGGAATAGTCTGGGCTTCAACGGATTTAACGCCGGGCTGCAGATGGGGGCGTGCAGGAATGTTTTGAGCGGGCGAGCCCTTCTCGTTTATGTACCCGATCCCGGCATTACCAAACGGAATATCTTCACGCTGGCTATCTTCTTCTGGGATACCAACCAGCACATCTTTTTTGCTGATAGCCCGCAGTGCATCAAAGATGGCCTGCGTGTTGTCAGCCCGAACAGTAACGCCGCTTTTCATAACTGCCGTCCTCCGGCGCCAAACATCGTTATCAGCTGGTAAAACTCAGCACCGTATCGGGTGTTATTCCAGAAGCCTGCATCAGGGTTAAGCGTCGCGCTGGTGTCATAACTGACACTGACCTTATCCACTGACTTAGAAGACTGGACCCCATTAGTCGATCCCCCTGGCCCACCGACGAGCATGGCCCGACTATCCGCAGCCCACAGCGTCATATAGTGGGCAACGAACAGCTCAGCGAAATACGGGAAAAGTTCTTTTCCGGTGGTGTTTTCACTCAACAGCACATCGGCCAGGTTCAAACGAAACTGGACTTGTGTATCAGGATATTTAGTGGTGTCGGAGAACTGGGGGAAATCGCGGCGGAAATCACTTACCGTTGGAAGGCTTTGATTCTTTGGCATCGCTGGCCCCATTACCGCCGGCTTTCGCTGCGGTCAGTTGCGATTGCAGACTGTCGTTTTGTTCCTGCAGCTGGGTCAGCCCCGCTATAAGATCGGCAATCAGCGTATCTTTATCGGAGATCTGCGATTGCAGGCTGTCGATAAGTTCCTGCTGGTCAGTCGATTCATTTACGCTGCCCACACCCAGTTCGGAGTGCGCCTGAGTAAACCAGTGTGATGCAACCGTTTCAGGCACAGTGTGACGCCCTTTGCCAAACTCTTGGACGGTGGTGTCACTCAGAGTCAGTTTGAAGGGTGTGTGAACGTGGATTGAAACCAGTTTTTCTTTAGCTGCCATTTTACTAAATCCTTTAGGCCCCTTGCGGGGCCGTTCTGGTTATCAGATGCCGTCCACGTAGGACAGGGTTTCTTTGTAGACCGGCTCTACCGCACCGAGTTTGCCGTAATACGTCACAATCTGATAAATACCGCGATACTGCACAGGAATGCTTTGCAGCGGCACCAGTGGGAAGCGGACGTATTTTTTATCATTGGTGTAAGCAACCATGCGGTCTTTTGCACCAACACCACGGCCTTTAAGCCACTTAACCGCACGGATATTCAGGGGAATACCGTTTTGGTGATAAGTAATGGTGTTGGTCTGCAAATAAGTCAGCAATGACTGATTACCTGCAGAAGAAACGATAGTGCTCGCCAGCAGAGAGAATTGTTCTGGTGGGATCAACAGATCTTGCGGAACAACCGAATAACCGGATGCCGCCCAAGCTGCGTCCAGTACGGAGTTGATGCTCTGGCGGATTTCATCCGGGGTAGATACAGCCCATGTTTTGGCTGCGTTATTCAGTGCAACACCGGGCATATTGACTAAACCGCTCAGTCCCAGAGACGTATCACCGACATATACCTGCTCATCGGTGTCCATGTTCCATTTGAGGGACATGCCGTCATATTTTTGGGTGTCGATTGGGCGACCAACCTGTTGAGCGGCCTGCAGCTCAATAACAGTCCAGCCCAGTTCCATACCCCAGAGATTTACAGGATTGCCGCTTTTGTTAATATCGACATTCACGCCTGCAATAGCGGTAGAGTCCTGACCAATCCAGTTCTTGCCATTTGGATTAGCGCCTGTACCAGCCGCGGCAAATGAAGTGTTTGTCCAGCTTGAAATGGTATCTGCGATAGAGACGTCTTCACGTAACTGGATGTCTCGGCTCCACGTGTACCCAACTAATGGCAAATTGAGTGTCTGGTCAAGACGTTCCAACTCGCCAATTAGAAAGGCACCTGAACCGTCTACAGTTGCCTGATCAAAAGTAATCATTCGTTTTTTCCTTAAATCTTCCAGGAGATTTCAGCGTTGCCTTGTGCATCGCCAGCGCCGGTGAACTCTGCGTTTTGCAGCACCACGTTTTTGCCACTTACTGAAGTGGACATGAAGCCACCCAGCGGCACGTTAATGGTCGAATCGAGAGAGACGACCACATATACCGGTGCACCTTTTTTGATGGTGCTGGCATCGAAGCTGGAGCCGAGACTCACCGTCATATATCCGCGTTTAAGTGCATCGCCCGGAAAGTTCTTGTCAGAACCCACCTGTCGAACCATGTCCGGGGTTGATGTAGTCGGGTAAGGACGCACGTAGAAGCCTTTAATCTTGTCGGCAGTATCGCCGTCGGTCAGTGGCACGAAATAACCGTCAGTGTCGTATTTACCCGCAAGGCCATAAGCTACAAAGGCGCTGGCGGATTTAAGGATCACAGGCTCAGTGGTTAAATCCTGAGGGCGTGAAATAGCCCCGGCAATGCCTACTGGCATCCGTAAGAGGTATGCTGTCATCGTTAATTATCCTTTGCGGTTAGCCCAGAAATCGGCGTTAGCTTTGTTGATATCGGAGATGCTTGGTGTGCCGATCTGGCGTTGTGCATCACCGGTTTGGGTGCGGGTATTGCGGCCTTTAGCAAGTTCAGAAACGGCAGCAAATGCCATCTCAACAGACTGTTTAGGCAGTTTGCGAATATCTGCATCACCGACAATTTGGCGAACCAGTGCTTTATCCGCAGAGGCTAATACTTCACGTTTGAATGCGGTCGGCTTCACTTTGCGGGTCAGATCGATGCCTGGCATGATGACGTCAGCGCGGTAGGCTGCGTCGCCGGTGATCGTGGTAAGATCTTCATCTTCATCACCGGTAAGCTCTTTGTTCTTACCAGTATCATCCGAATCCGTTGTTTTCCCTTCCAGCTTATCCAGGCGCATCAGAATCGCTTTCGCCCATTCTGGAACATCTGCATCTTCATCACCGGTCTTCAGACCGCCCAGCTCTGGATCCTTATCCGGAAGGGGCTGTTGCGGAGACAGGTTAATGTTGAGATTCACACCCTGTGGAAGGTCTGAATTTTCACCCGTCAAAGATGCTGGCGCTGACTCTGCCAGTTCGTTCAGGGTGTCCGAATCGCCGGTTTTGATTGCACGCTGCATCCGCGTCCACCAGCTTTGTTTCTGAGTTGTTGCCATCGTGTCTTTATCTCCAATTGCGCAACGTAAACCGGCTCTGCCTTTGGGGACAAAAGCCACATGATTTCCGGTGATATCTACCTGTTCAGCTTTCCCAGGCTCGGTTTGTTCATACTCTGCGTCGTAACCGCACGACACTTCCCGTAATCCATCTTCAATAAGCTGAATGGCGTATTCGTCCTTGACGATCAGGTCAGCCAGAACTAAATCAGCCTGGTTACCTGTGCCCTGACGAATGTTTTGCAGGTGTCCCATTGCCAGCTCACGCCAGTTCGTGGGGTTTACAAATTGAATGTTTCCTTCGGCATCTTCTGGATGAAGAATGGTTACGCTCATCCCCTCAAAGGAAGCGAGTGTTGCCGGATGGAATACCTGCTCAGGTGATCGGTTAACGACAATCTCACCAGCTGCATCAGGCGTTAATTTTGGTAAGTCCTGAGCGCTGTATAGCTGCTTACCCGTTCTGGCTATCGGTACGTCTTTACATAACAACGAACCGTCGGCCAGTAGAAAACGGGTCTCGCCTAATCGGCTTTCAAAGAAATATTTCATTGTTCACCTGCTGGAACGCGGGCATAAAAAAGGCCGCCGGATGGCAGCCTGGTGAAAAGTATTAATTGTCTCGATAACGCCCTATTTAACATAAGGGTCATTTAGCGCCCTACGAGATAGGCACTCGTTCAAATAACCACGTCTGAACGGCAAAAGCTGGTCTCAACTCACTGAAAAATTCAAATTTCAGGCGATAACATTTTTTCAACAATTCACGACTATTGAGGTTCAATCAGAACTGGGTGCCAAATCGTTATTTTGGCGTGTTTACTCATTTTCCTGTCAATCATGCCGCTACGCGGATCGACTTCCCGTTTGCCGTTGGTATTCTCATGCCGTCAAGGGTGCGCAGCTGTTCTCCAGTGCGGATAGCCGCAACATTCGAGTGAGGGAATATAACCTCACAGTAGCACCGGCAATTTGGCAGTGCGCCAGCGTGACCGGTCATACCATCCAACGTAGGTGGGTTATCCCAACGAACAAATACTCCTTCCATTTTGGCGTGTGACTTACGTACGTCACCGTCATCAGCGGTTCGCCAGATGTACCCAATCGAACCAATCGAGAGCGCCCTTGCCTGTGTCAGCGCTGTTGATGCGCGGCCTATTTCGGTTCTGGCAATCAAATTAGCTCGGGACTTGGCAACGTCACCCGATGCAGCAATTTCTTTCGCAAATGGCTCAGCGCGGCCGCCAGACACTACAGCTTCGATAGCTTTGTTTTGAATGTCATAGATACGGTCAGCCGCTTCGAGTGGAAGTGACTTAATATATTTGATCTGCTCAGCAACGATAGATTTCATAACCTGCCCTATCGGGGCGTTATCCGCCATTTTCTGATATCTAGTAAAGTATTGCTCATCGTATGGGCGTGATTCAGGTACCGGGTAACGCCCGATCCCCAGCTCGGGAAGGAATACCAGCCCGCTGTTCAATTCTTGATAAAACGACTTCATTCAGCCAGGCCTCAAATTTTGATTCGAAGTTAGAAATCCGTCTGTCGCATTGGTGATCCCACGCTTCACAACGGCAATAATTATCCGGGATAGCCCAACCCACGCAGCGCAAGTCCATATCGGGATCGGTGACAATCTCTGGCGCGTTATGCCCACCACGTCCACCAGCCACAACGTAAACAGGCGTTTTGTAAGCTATAGCCGCCGGTAAAGCCCACCCCACTGGGCTAACGACAACGGCGGCGTGCTCAACCAGACGCATAAGTTCTTTTATGTTGAGTTCACCAACGTGCAGTTTCAGGTCGGCTTCAGGTTCATCACCCACTAACCACTCTTCGCCCTCCTTCAGATCGGCCACGCTGATCACAAAGAAGTTCTGACGCAGAATGCGTGAAGCCTGCACAAGATAGTCAGGGTCTGGATTGCGGGAATCGCTGCGCCATTCAGAGCGAACGGTCGCTGGCCGTATGACAGCAATGGGCTTTTGTGCCGTCAATAGCGGCAACCCGAATGAAGGTAAATCCAGTAACGTGGGGGCAACCCCGAACTGTTTACGCATGGCGTCAAATATTGATCCACGGGCCAGATCTGCAGGCCCGTAGAAAATTCGCTTCGTTTGTCGCGGTGACGGTGGCGGATAGAAAGTCGCCTCGCTCTGCATCTCGTTTTTGCGCTGAGTCCTGAGCGTGGTATCGCTTCGAACTGGTTTTATTGGCAAGTCTTCATACAGTTCAGGCCATGACGTTTTGACGTATGTACCCGCTGGTAGATTTTTGAGGAAAGCTCGCTGATAAATGGTGTCACCCATCCCCAGCATGCCCTCAATGAAAATTGGGGGATTCAACATGTGACCTCACGTAACGCAGCCTCAAGAGATAAACGACGAAAGCATTTAAGCGTCGTCTGGCGACTGCTGTTGATAATGTTCATGCACCCTGGAAGTTCATGCGCCAGCCGTTCAAATTCTCCAAACCATCGCGTGACATTATCTGCCGTCGGATTATCCAGGCTGGTGTGATCTCCGTGCCAGTGGCTACCGTTTGCAATTGAGCAATCGAAACCCAGCAAGATGATGTCTCTGAAGCCGAGCCAGTGAGCAAAGAGAATCGCTCGCTGTCCGGAATTGAAGGTATCGCCCGTATCCGTCGAGAAAAGGTTTACACCATATCGGGTATGAGCTCGATTGTTGCAAGACCAGCGCTGAGGCTTTTCTGGGAGGTTCTGGACATAGATATCCCACCAGCGCAAATCACCGGCATAGATGTGGGTGCATTCTGGTACCGCCTGCCACGATGAATTAACAGCGATGACCGGCAGCCCAGATTCTAGGGCCAGCGCACAATCAGCAGGAGTCAGCGATGGGCCAGAAGCGCAGATAACGACAGCCGACATATTGCGTTACCCCAAACAAAAAAGACCGCCAAATTGGCAGCCTCAGAAACGCAAAAACCCCGGCGGGTGCCGAGGTCTTGAAGGTTTTAATAAGCGCTCATCTACAGAAACGCCCATGATTTAGTGAAATTACGCCAAGTTCGGACAAAATGCAAGACTTAATATCAAAAGTGTCTTTATGATCCTCGATCACACTATCTACTGGTGATTCGTTGGAATACAACATCAGCATGGTTCTCTTCCTGCTCACATTTCGTCACCAGAGACTCATACAACGGTCGCCAGTTGCGATTCCATGTTCTTTCCTGCAAGTCAGGCAGCAGCGCTACAATCGCTTTGTAGGCCATTGTGCCGGGTGTGCGTTTGAATCCCTTGCCAGCACACCGATCACAAGTCTTATCGACCGGCACGCCGAGAAGGTTTGATTTCTCCAGGTCACGCACGCGGCCTGTGCCATTACAACGGCAACGATGCGAGATTGTCCCCTTCCCGGTGCAGGTCTGACACAGCTCTCTCACGGTCTGGGTTTCGGTTACCTCTGGAATTTTCATTTCACCATCAGCGCCAACGTAACCGGCATATTTCACCACTTCGCGTTCAACATTCAGCAAACCAGCGCCAGCACAATCAGTGCAGGTGCTAACACTCCCCGCCGATTTGCAGTATTCCGCATAGGCCATCTTCGCAAGGATCACCATGCAATGCGCCATCCGGCGACCAGCTGCTTTACCAACGTGCTTACCGGCGTTCTTCATGGCGTAGACAGAAAGCCGTTCAATGGTGCGCTGACCGTCCTCTTTGCTGATGCCATTTTTACCGAGGAAAGCGCCCATACCGAATTCTGCCTCCGCCTCTGCCATTCCGAGACTGGCGGCGAGATCTGGCCCCGTCAGAGAATCTGAGGCTGTCGCTGGCGGAACGTTGGTGAACGTTTGGGATTTAGGGTTGAACTGCTTCAGTGCGTTTTCCAGTTTCATCAGTCGACCACCGGGAGGCTGTTTTTGATGTATTTATTATTGCACAAAACGCAATGCAATTCGATTTCATTGCGTATTTTGAAACACCAAAACAACCAGTAATTACGCCACTTCATGCATGCCTATCAGGTTGAGATACACCTCATCACTGTCCGCATTCATGTCTTGAAAACGCGGATATTTCAGGTACCACTTAAGCACGTCCAGAGCTTCACCGCGGGTAAGCGGTTTTATCGTTTCTAAAAGACCGTCAAGATAACGCTCCCGATCCCAAAGGTGGGTATCCTCATATAAGTTCTCATCTGGGTAGAGCTCTCTGTAAGCGCTGATTCGCATCGAGTACAGCCAATCCCAATACAAGATCTCCCTTACGACATCACTTAAAGTGAATGGCTCGGGCAATACATCTGTAAAAACAAATTCACCCGGCCCTTTCTTCATATAATCGCAATAAATATCCTGATACTTACCGTAGACCGCCTCAATACGCACCTCTGCTCCCACAGGTTCAAAAGCTGATTGAAGGCTGCCAAAAACCCCCCGGACTGAACCCGCTTTGATATATTGCTCCTTAGACGCATCGATATAATGCTGCGGGTTGTCCATCCACATGGTTGAAAATATGGCAGTCCACCCCGCACCACCCTGTTGCAGGTATCGGCTATAATTCTCCTGCGCCTGCTTCGGTGTGATGGTCAGTTTTTTAAGCGCATCCTCTGCTGCGGCAATATGGGTAGGCTCGCCGGTCTTGATGACTTCCAGTACCCACAGATAAGCATCGGTTTGTTTGTCGCCAGTGACAGAACGTTGAGGCGGCAACGGCTTTGGGATCGTCACGGCGGTACTGTATTTTTGCTCCGGGATAGTAAAGAGCACCCTGTGTTCAGGGTTATCTCGAAACAGCCCTGAACGGCGACAAGTCGTTTTTACCGTATTGATATTGATGCCGGTGAGTTTGGAAATCGTTTTGTAGCCCTTCCCCTGACGCTTGAGGCGCAGGACTTCGTCTTTCTGCTCTTGTGTCATTTGCACACCCTGTATTCAGATGGTTAAAGGCAGCACTCAGGCCGCCATCTTAATTACGGACGCTTACCGCCGCTGCGCACCGTTCTGGCGCTGATAACGGAATCCGCCAGCACCTGATAGCCGGTGTTCAACTGACCATCACTGCCAGTCCACTGGCTGATGTTCATCGAACCCGAAACGCTGATGAGGTCACCTTTGCTGTGTTTAGCGAGGAAGTCAGCCTGCTTTCCGAAGGCTGTAACAGCCAGCCAGAAAGTTAACTGTCCGTCTTCCGCATCTCTGCAGGGCAAAGCGACAGCCATCCGCCCGAGTGCCATTGAGGATCCGCTGCTGGTTGTTTTGGTCTGGATATCGGCCACCAGTCGGCCACGTGCTGCAATGTGTGCTGTCATAATCCTTACTCCTCGGTGTCATCTGGCATCATCAGAACCACAAAGCGCGGTTGCTTCCCGTCAATTCTGAGCGTCTTTTTCCCTATCCCTTTTGCCGGTTTATCCAACATTCCGGCGTCTGCTAGTACTTGTGCAAAAGCAACAGGATTGGCTCCGGCAGCGATTTCGTCACGAAATACAGAGGGGTATGTGTGGAAGACAAGAGTTTCAAACCCATCCTTTTTCTCCCGATAACCAGCAAGTTTAGGGATCGGTAAATCACGCGGGTCAGTGTGGGGGTGAGGTAAGTAGCGGCTGTAGCCAAATTGCTGTAGGAATGCCACAGCCTGTTCTACCCAGGCTTTACTCTCCCGGTTCCCCATACCAAACTCATTTACCCAGGCATTGAAGCTGTGTTGCAGAGCGTCACGACCTTCCTGTTCGCTCCATCCGGTAAGTTGCTTAGAAAGCAGCAATGCACCTTCGAGAACAGCAAAGCGTGAAGCAACGCGCCGCACCTGTTCGCTGGCTTCCTCCGGCAGCAGCCCCAACCACCGGCGCTCGGCAGTGCGGACAGTATCGACAGCAAGCTTTTTCTGGCCAGCAAGTTGGTTGATCCATACCCGACCGACGGCGCCATAGTTCTGTTTGCACGCATCCCGCATCGCATCAGCGTGAGTTTTACCATCGGCGTAACCGTGATATTCCGTTGCTTTGGTAATTGGCACGTTCAGCAGGCGCACCAGTTGACCCGCATTTATCTTGCCGCCATCTGCACGGATGTAGCTTTCCATATCGATTTCACCGGTACTGAACGCCATTGCCCGCCAGCGCTTAACGTCACGATTACCACCTTCTTTAGCCCCCTGAATTTTCCCGACACCGTTGAAAAGTGCGTAAGCAGCATCGGCCACCGCCCGGCGATTGCTACCCTGCCCGATTTCATCCAGCGGCATAAAACCATCGTTGTGCGCCGCCGCCTCGTTCACCAGCCCCAGCGCCGTCGAGTACCACGTCAGCTTGAGCGCATCAGGTTCACCATAAACCGTGCTGGCCGCATTCCCCGTCGTAGTTTTCCCTGCAGATGAACCACCGAACAGGTGGACGCCAAAACCATCAGCGCCAGCAATACCTATGAGCGGTGCCGCCAATGCGCACGCGATACCCAACATCATGGAGGGATTGCCTCTCGCCAGTTTAGCCACGCTTTCACGCCAGCTATCAACCGTCCCTTTAACTGTGTAACCCCGCGCAGCGGCAGAACGCCCGTTGAACAGAACCGGTTTATCAGGACATCCCAACACCTCACCGTCGGGCATGATATAAGCGCCGCACTGCCACCCGCTGGCGCTGGCAATTGCCCACATCTCACGCTTACCGCTGCGCTGTAAGTGGTCTGCAAGAATGGCCTTCAATCCGCTTTTAGAAGTAATGAGCATTCCACCTGCTTTGAGCTTGGCCCATCCTTCACGCTCACCAATATCACGCAGCGGAATAGCCTCCGTCCGCTGCGTATTGCTGCCCTCTGGCGTCCAGGCAAGAATGAGGTAACGCTCAGCATCATCTTCTCCGACTCCGACGACTTCCACGTAAGAGGAAAGCCACGCTTCTTTCTCGTTCACTTCGCCGCTGTCTTTATCCAGTTTCGGTTCAATCCAGTACAAACCGCCGCGGCGACCATCGACATAAGGCTTGAGATCATCTTTGGCTGTACGTTTTCCACCTTCGATGACGGTCAGCAGTACTTTCTCGCTTCCACTCTCAGGCTGATACAGGCCGCTGATAAAAGCCTGCTTGGCGGCTTCAAGCCCATGTTGTTGGCGATGATCATCCCAATCGGCTTTAATTTCACCCGGTGGCAAAGTCACCCAACCGTTGATTGCGAGAGCCGCCTTTTCTGCTGACAGTTTGCCGGTATTCACTTTCGGTTTACCCTGCTCATCAACCTCACCGGGCTCATGCCAGTCGTTATCCCCGGCAATAATGATCCGAGCTTCTGGGTATTTTTCACGGAACAACTGCGCGACCGGCAACAAATTACCGGCGTCAATCGATGCAACAAAAAGTGCATCCAGCATCAGTAATCCGGTCGTAGCGCTGGTGGCGTAACCTTCAGTGATCACCACCGATTCAACCTGCTCAGGAAGTGGCAAAGGTGCGACAAAAGACCCTTTCTTTTTGGTTCCTGCCAGCAGTCTCTTTTCTCCAGACGGCTTGATAATCTGTGCACCAGTCACGGCACCGTGCATATCGCGAAGCGGGATCACCATCGAGCCATCATCTAAAAGGGCATCGAAGGGGCTTGGAAGCCCCTTTTTAGCGAGGTAATGTGACTCGCCGCGGGAACAGTCTTTAAGCAGTTTTGTCACTTTTGCAGTGACATCAGTTGTCACCGTTTTAGTGACGACGGGCACGGTTCGCATAGGCAATGAAAGAACTTCAGCTACCATCACCGCCGCTTCAGATGCAGAACAGGTCTTCGCCTTTGTGATTAGATCCAGACCATCACCGGCACCACATTGGTTACAGAAATGCGTACCCCTTCCTTCCTGATCATCAAACCGGAATCGGTCTTTGCCCCCACAGGCTGGACACGGCCCATGAACACCCGCTGTTCGTGGTACATCGATACCTAATGACTCATAAATCTCTCTCCAACGACCCGACGCTGAACGTATTACATCTCGGATAGTTAAGCTGGTTGTCATTAATACATCTCCAGGCCGAGAGAATTATTCTTAGGATCATTCAGCGCTATTTCGACTGCATTGCTCATAATGTCCGCCATAAACTCAATGCCCTCCTCCGTCAGCTTGCTGTTGTCCTTATTCGTCATGCTGGAATACGTAGAAGTCAGAAGTTCAATGCTGCTGGCCTGCCCATATTCTTTGTGGCACTGCACTTCAAAACAGTCCTTCAGGCAGCGACACACGGCGTCAGTGCTCAGGTCACCGAGGATCACCTGCTTACGTTTTACTGTCACTGTGCACACAGGGTGTCCACCGCTGCGGCGCTTGCAGTACTCAACAAATGCACCGGCAATATGCTTACGATTTAATTCAAGTTGGTGAGTCATATAATGCTCCTCCCGAATTCAGGCCGAGGGGATCCCCCGACCAGAGTCGGTATTAAATTTATTGAGAGTGACTAATTAATATTTGGCGTTAGCGTTTCTTTTTCTGCTCTCGCTCCTTGATATTAAAATCTGCCTCTTCTGCATTAAATTTCAGCGCAGCCGTAATGCCAGGAACGTACATCAACATTTCACCAAGAGCGCATAAGTCAGAACGCGCCATATCGTCGCTGTAGTTCTTATTGTCACAAGCCCAGAATGCGATATTGCCAATGGCACCCAAGCCAGAAATCAAGCCTTCATAAGCCGCCTCTGAGTGCATACGGATGTTTTTCAGCGAGTCAGTTTCTTCGGAATGGATATCAGCTCGGATTAAAATATTTTCGATATGGCTCATGCCTCACCTCCGAACAGTTTGCGCAGATCCACACCGTATTCAGCCAGCCATGCCTCGGCAGGCCATGATTTGACACTTCCCCAGCGTTCATCAGCGACGAACTTGGCTTCCATATTATTGGCACGGCACCATTTGCGCAGCGGAGCCCACTTATATTCAGTGCCGGTGGCATTGAGGACTGCGGTCACTGTCGCGTGTTTGGTGCTTTCACCGAGACGTTCCGAAAGGACATTGCACTTACGGGTAACGGCACCCAGCTTGCCCAATGCCTGAGCTTCACGCTTGCGGCTGATCTGGCCTTTGGTGCGTTCAGCATTATCGGCGCGTTGCTTTTCAGCCAGGCGTCCCTGCTCTGAGTCGATTGCCATCTGAAGGATCTCAAGACGGCTAAGGTCGGTGGGCGCTGGCAGCACGTCACGCTTAGTGAAATAAAACTCACTCAGGTCATTGAAGTACTCCCATGCCTGATCGGTTTCCAGCATCTTCGAGTGATTGGCAGCGCCGCGTTCAGTCCATAGTGTCAGGCTGCGCGTTTTGTTCGAAATTTGCGCAGGACTAAAAGAGATGCGCAAATTTTCAAGCTCGTCACCCGAGATCTGGAAGTAATGCTTACCTTCAATGAACCGGGATTTATTACGGTTGAAGTTGCGGCGAATATTCTCGACGTCTGTACCATAACCTGCCGCCAACTGCTCAGTAGTCACAACTCGCTGACCACGATATTCGATAACCTGCAAGTCTTTGGCGTTCACGAGCGCCAGTTCAGTTTTCTTAGCCATTAGTAACCTCCCCATCTTCTAACATATCGGCCAAATCTTTGGCACGCTCAGCGGCAACAGCCAGTAAAGCCTCGATCCAGTGATTGGTGCTGCTGTCGTTGTTGATTGCTAACTGGTGCGCACATGCCAACAGTTCAGCGGTCATGATTGCGTAGAGCTGAGGATCCGTTGGGACGTCGTAAGTTTTACGCTCCATTTTTCCAGCAGCTCGTTTGGCAGAAAGATTACGCATTGGCTGGCTCTCCTTTTGCAAAGTCATGGGCATCGTTGGCTTTTTTAATGACGACCAGCGCCAGTTCCATCAACTCGATACCCAGCGCATGAGTTTCATCGTGACCAACCAGGAACATGGCTGTGTCCAGATAGGACGAGATGCGATTCATGTTATCCAGGAGATCGAGGTGTAAAGGTGCTAAAGGCGTTTTGGTTTTAGACATTGCACACCCCCTGTGCAGACAGGCGAGCGGACAGAGAGAGGATGAAGAACGGGGCAAGAACCCGGCGAGCATCGTGCTCAGTTGGTGCTTCAACCGAAATGCGGCAAGGTTTTGCACCAATATCTGAGCGATTTAGGGCAAGAAAGCGCCAGAGGTATTTTTTCTCAGGGCGAGTTTGGGTATCATGTAAACATGCCATATCGTTATCCTTACTAACGGTTTGGATAGACGCCTCAGTAGTGTTCCACCACTCTGGGGCGTTGTCATTTTTGCACCATGCATGAAGCAAGGTGAACACCACCAATATATTCTCAGGTGAACACCACGTCAATGTTTCAAGTAAAAATAATTTAGTGCATACTGAACACCACCTAACGACGTGAGAATCAGTAATGGCTACAGGTAGAAAGAATAATAAGTCACTACAGGTATCTGTAAGATTGCCTTTAGAAGACTTGGAGTCCATCGAACTTGTAAAAGAAGATGGGGAAAGTATCGCAGGTTTTTTAGTGGCTTCTGCACGTAACGAGATCAAACGCAGGCAGCGCAAGAAAGCTAAGGAATCGCAAGAGGACTGACCTACACTTTTTGTGTAGGTTGAAATGTGAACTACGGAACTTTCGTAGTGGACTGCCCCTCTGAAAGAGGGTTGGCTATCTCCAAAATTTTTTGGAGATTGATTTTCCTCATGAATGGAAGAGCAATCATCACAAAGGGCAGCATTCGCAGTGCTGCCTTTTTCTTTGCCTGTAGGTTGCTGATTTTCATGGGTACATCCGCAATGGATGACCAGCGAACCTAAGTAATGTTTATGTTCGGCCGATCCGGAATAGTTTTCCGGTTTAAGTGAACACGAACAGTAATCGTGTTCGCTGGTGCAAAGTGACGGCCTCGGATAAATCAACGGGTTAGCTGATTCCGGCGATTCACCGGAATTAAACAAAATCATCAAGTTAGCCAATTCTCGCGTTTCGCGATAATCAAAACGCTGGCGGTACGTTAGACGCCCGGGGCGGCATTGGGAAACTCCCAAAGAGTTGTGCAAAGCCTGCGCGGGACTAAAAGACACGCTCAACTGACCCGATAATGTCGGGGCTGTGGTTGTCGAAATCATGACACCACCTTTACTTTGCCGCCGCCAATCAAATCCAGCGAAAATTGCCTGAATTCACGAACTAGTTTCTCGGCCTTCTTCAGTATTGGTAAATCATCCTGACGCTTACGTAAACGGCGGCCAGCATCCGACGAATCTTCATCAGACACCTTCCATGCAGTCGCAACAATATTTTCCATGTGCTGAATAGTAGTGTGAATCTCCCCTTGCCCCTGCATTTCGAGCTCGGTCATGTGGTCAAACACCCCTGCTTGCAACTCATAGCTGTAACTCATCGCCATCAAACAAGCTTCGCGTTTGGGGAAGTTATAGATATCGCACTTCACTTCAGCCCCGGTGCCATTGAGGTATTTGCCAGTTCCTAAAAATTTAGGAGCTGCATCCCCAATAACCCTAGGCACCTTTTTCATAAAATTATCGTGCCGAAGCTTTCGGTATTTCTTACAAGGAAATGGCATGCCTTCCGCTTCGGCTTTCGCCTTGCGCTCCGCATTAATGTAATCCACCATTTCCAGACTACTCATGGATGGATCAGTGAGCATTGGAATAACGCTACTAACGAATTCAGGATGAGTCTGGTCCCCGCCAGTAAAGGCGGTATTTTTTAGTTTCATTGGTTATTCTCCGTTTAAGCTTTTAGTAGCTGTCGCGACGGCATACAAATGATGAATGAATCGAGTCGCAAACTCTCGCAAGTAATGAACACCCAGTGCTTTTATCAGGCGACATCCTTGCGGGATTCCGCAATGCGTTGGTTGATCCATTCGTCAATTTCGCTTTCAACGAACGCAATAGAACGGGAGCCAATTTTAACTGGTTTAGGAAACAGATTCAGAGCAATGAGTTTATAAACCCATGCCTTACCATAACCAATACGACGAAGTACTTCAGGCATACGGATAAGTGACTGGTTTTGCTTTAGCATGTAGATCCCCGTTGTTTATGTTCATCTTGTATGGATGTCAGTAGATAACAGAGAATTTAAATTATTAAGGATGAATCAATGAGAGGAGGCTAAAAAAATAATTTTTATCGAGATTTATTCATTGTTACTTTCTCTGAGAAATTCCCAAGTGTAAATCTCGATAATCGCTTTGATCGTTTTCGTAGAATTTTGCAGCTCACAAATCTCTACGCATAAGATCCCGTATCTTTGTAGCGCGTAAATCTCCATCTTTATTAACGTACAATCTTAATAAACGAGTGTACCTTTCATCCATTGATTCGAATGCAAATGGTTTGATCGATTCTTTGATGGCTTGTGTATCTTTTGGGTCGTCAGGGAAAACAAGAATAGATAGCATTGGGTTGGTTACTTCTTTACCAGCTCTCTCTCCCCACAGAAGTAAATCTAAGATCGGGAGGACTCGATTATTAATCAACTTTTGTAAGGTTTTTAAACCAACTCGTTTCTGGGCAACATGCGGTTTTTCAGGCAATGATAATTTTTCTCGCCATAAAGGTAAGAGTCTTTTCAAGCTTGTTACGATTTCCTCATCGGTTGCCTCATCTAAGTCTATTTCAGCAAGAACACGATTATCAAAATAACCATCTAGATTACCGGTAACGCTTGATAGCATGGCATTTGTTTTTATTGAGAGATATTCTTCATCCCTTTTAAACATACCCTGGTCTATAGCAACACAAGCATAAAAAGATAATTCAGCAAAATTTAGTGGAGAAACACCTAGTTTTGAATCAAGTGAAGGTAAATCTTCATCTCTATCGGAGTGAATTTGTTCATGAATTGACTCAATCATATTATTAGTTTCTAATTCCTCTTCATTTTGCTGTTCAAGAAAAGGATCACCTTTAAATACTCTTTCATACTTTATATAAACTTCGTCGTTTTCAATATCAAAACCTTCCTCACGAAGATATCTGAAAAGAAGATCCCTCCATTCGAGTTCTTGGATTAGTTGCGGGATAGTTAACTCATCGATAAATTCATAGTTTTTCATGTTAAACCATGAAAAGTCTTTTCTTAATGCTTTAGCCATTATGTATCCACCTATTTGTAATGCGCTAATTTATCAACCGAAAATCGCTTTTATAAACTCAATAATATACTCACTCCATAGACATCTACTATAAAACACTACTGTATACTCGTCCAGCATTCAGCACCTGTTAAGTACCCAACTTAGTCGTTTGAGCATTCACACAACAAGGTCGGTTCAAAAGACCTAAAGTCGGTTCAAGGTCGGTTCAACATTTCACTAAAATCTCTTACAAATCATTTAAATAAAATATTGAACCTACTGAACCAACTGAACCAACCTACTTTTCTCTCATGTGAGAGAGAGCTGTGTAAGCGTATCCTTCCTCTGGCTGGCTTCCCTAAGAGCGTTCCAGTGAGTCCATGTAATCGGCATACCATTGCAGCATTTCTCTACGAGCCTCCAGGTACTGCGCATGGTTATAAGTACCCCGGATGCTGTTCTTATCTACGTGAGCCAGCTGTAGTTCGATCCAGGCAGTGTTATAGCCCTGTTCGTGCAGAATGGTGCTCATGGAGTGACGGAAACCGTGACCAGTAGCTTTGCCACGATAGCCGATGCGTTTAATCACCTGGTTAATACTGGCTTCACTCATCGGCTTAAGGCTGTCATTGCGCCCGGGGAAAACTAATTTAAACCGACCAGTGAGGTCTTGAATTTCTAGCAGGAGTTCTTTTACTTGCCTCGAAAGCGGAACCAGATGCGGCCGCTTCATCTTCATTCTAGATGCGGGTATTTCCCAGATATCGTTCTGGAGATCGAACTCAGCCCATTCGGCAGCACGTAACTCAATGGTACGAACGCCGGTTAGTAAAAGCAGCTTTGTTGCTCTTAATGTAATTTGGCTACCGGAATATTGATTCAGCGAACGGAGAAACTCAGGCAGCTCTGAGGATAATAGATGGGGGTAGTGCTGATGTTTCTGAACTGCCAATGCACCAGCAAGATCACCAGCAGGGTTATTTTCTGCCCTGCCAGTCACGATCGCATATCTGAAGGTCTGACTGCACGCCTGACGGATCTTGCGCATTTTGTCTAAAACACCACGCTTTTCTAACTTACGCAGCGCATCGAGAATCTCAAGCGGCTTAATTTCAGCAACAGGACGTTTGCCGACATACGGGAAAATGTCGTTTTCGAACGACTCCATTAGATCCTCTGAGTAACCTTTAGACCAGTTCGGTTTTTTATAGGCGTGCCATTCTCTGGCCAGGGCTTCAAAGGTGTTTTCAACGCTAACCTTTCTCGACTGCTTTTCAGCCTGTTTTTCCTGTCCCGGATCACCACCGGCAGCTAATGTTCGTTTAGCCTCATCACGTTTTGATCTCGCCGCAGCCAGAAGAACGTCTGGATAAACTCCAATGGAAAGCAGTTTCTCTTTTCCGTTTATCCGGTATTTGAGGCGCCAATAGCGTGACCCATTAGTATTGACCAAGAGATACAGGCCACCGCCATCACTGAGCTTGTAGGGTTTATCTTTAGGCTTGGCAGTATCGACCTGACGGGCGTTGAGTTTCAATTGGGGGTATCTCACTTCATTGAACCTGAGGATACCCCCATTTATACCCCCATTTGCATGTTGATTTCAATGGATGGCAATAGACGTTGAGATAATGGAATATTGCTGAAAGCCTTGGTACTAGAGGGATTAGTGGACTTTGGGAGACGTTAAAATAAGTAAGGGTGGTACGCCCTACAGGGCTCGAACCTGTGACCTACGGCTTAGAAGGCCGTTGCTCTATCCAACTGAGCTAAGGGCGCATTGCTTGTCCCTTTCGGGAGCGTTGCGGGTTCGGATTATACGGGCAGACCGGGACGAGTCAATGGCTTTCGAACTCTCTGCTTAATGCCTGAACAATTTGCAGATATTCCCGGACCGCCTTGCAACGTTATGTGACGGGTGTTGGCTATTTTTCAGATTTCAGCGCTGCCGCGATAACACGGGCGGAAGCGTGATACGCCACACCTTCGTAAGCAGTCAGTTCCGGTTGCAGCGTTTGCACAATACCTTTTTTGCCGATGACCGCCGGCTGGCCGATATAAACACCCAGTTCTTCGTCCCAGGCCGAAACCGGCCAGACGCTGTGCGCATCGGACAAAATCGCATCCACCAGTCGCGCCGTTGCTGTCGCGATACCAAAACTGGTCCAGCCCTTCCCTTGCAGGATTTCCCAGCCACCGCCGCGCACGGCATCGTTCATTTTTGCCCAGTCGACGTCACGATCGCCCGCCAGTTCTGCCACCGGACGGCCGCCGAGTGTCACGGTGCTCCAGGCGACAAACTGCGATTCGCCGTGCTCACCCATGACATAGCCGGTCACGCTTTTCGGATCGATGCCAAAGAACTCGCCGACCACGCGTTTCATGCGCGCGGTATCCAGTGACGTGCCGGTGCCAAACACCTGCGTGTCCGGGAATCCGCTGGTCTGCTGAATAATTTGCGTAATAACATCGCACGGGTTGGTGATGTTCAGGATAACGCCGCCGAAACCGCTGGCAATCACGCGCGGGATAACTTCACGCACGGCGGCGCGGGTCTCAGCGAGTTCTTCCAGACGATCTTCACGCAGTAAGGTTTTCGGGCCGACGGCGATGACTAAAACGTCGGCATCACGCAGTTCGCTGTAATCGTTGGCGATGACCTGCACGCGTGAAGCGGTCAGCGACGCCATATCACGCAACTCCAGCGCCTGACTGGCCGCTTTAGATTCGTTCTCATCGAGCAAGACAATCACGTCACACAACCCCTGCGTGACCAGAGAGAATGCAACATCAGCGCCCACATGACCGACACCGATGATCCCCACTTTGCGTGTCATTTGTTTCTTTCCTTATGATTTAAAAAGAGTCATATCTAAAATAGACACTTTTTTCGCCACTGTCTCAGGTTAAATTCTCGCCCGCAATTCTCACCCGTTTAAACAAGTTATTCGCATTCAACGCCTGACAGCGCCCGCCGCTTCTGACAAAATAGGCGCATCCCCCTGCATTTATTAATTGATGGATTTATTCCCTGATGGCAGCAAAGATTATTGACGGTAAAACGATTGCGCAGCAAGTCAGAAGCGAAGTTGCGGCGCGTGTTCAACAACGACTGGCCGAAGGAAAACGTGCGCCGGGTCTGGCTGTGGTGCTGGTAGGTGAAAACCCGGCATCGCAGATTTATGTCGCCAGCAAGCGCCGTTCGTGTGAAGAGGTCGGGTTCATCTCTCGGTCTTACGATTTGCCTGCAACCACTACCGAAGGCGAATTGCTGGATCTGATTGAAAAGCTCAATAATGACAGCGAAATCGACGGTATTCTGGTGCAGCTTCCTCTGCCCGCCGGTATCGATAACATTAAAGTGCTGGAACGCATTCATCCGGACAAAGACGTCGACGGTTTCCATCCGTATAACGTCGGCCGTCTGTGCCAGCGTGCGCCAACGCTGCGCCCTTGTACGCCGCGTGGCATCGTGACGCTGCTCGAGCGTTACGGTATCGATACCTTCGGTCTGAACGCGGTGGTGATCGGCGCTTCCAACATTGTTGGCCGTCCGATGAGCATGGAATTACTGCTGGCCGGTTGCACCACCACCGTTACGCACCGTTTCACCAAAAATTTGCGACATCATGTTGAGAATGCCGATCTGGTGGTGGTTGCGGTCGGTAAACCAGGCTTTATTCCCGGCGAATGGATTAAACCGGGCGCGATTGTCATTGATGTCGGTATTAACCGCCTGGAAAGTGGTAAAGTTGTCGGCGATGTGGAATATGATGCCGCCGCCGAGCGCGCTTCCTTTATCACACCGGTGCCGGGCGGAGTTGGCCCGATGACGGTCGCGACGCTGATTCAGAATACCTTGCAGGCGTGCGAGGAATATCACGACATCAGCGCCAGTAAGCCTTAAACAATTCGCACTACATAAAAAGTCAGGAACACATGGAAACTTTCTTTCTCGAAAAACACCCGCACGTAGAACTGTGCGATCTGCTCAAATTTATGGGCTGGTGTGACAGCGGCGGTACTGCGAAAGCAGTGATTGCTGAAGGCCAGGTTATGGTCAACGGCAAAGTCGAAACCCGTAAGCGCTGCAAAATCGTTGCTGATATGAACGTTGAGTTCGCCAGCAACAAAGTCGTGGTGAAAGCGTCCGAATAAACTTTCCGGCGACGTAACACTGCAAAAGAAAATGCCCTGCAAGCGAAAGCTCACAGGGCATTTTTTTATTCGCAGTTTGTGCCGGGATTACGGTTGAGTCACCCAAAGTACCGGCCATTCTCCGCCGCTGCTGTACCCGTCGCAGCTGGGTTCAGAAGCAAACGCCGCCAGCCGGAACGCTTTACCATCAAATATCCAGCGCGATGAAACACCACAATCCCCGATACCCCGCCCTTTGTCATAGGTCGAAAGCGTGCCGGTTTTAGGATCGAAATCCGCATTGATCAGCTCAGGTGACTCCTCATCCTCACCCAGTTTAAACGGCATATTCAGCGCCAGATCGTCCATCTTATAAGGCGCCTGCCGGTTCACCAGAAAACCCAGTGCGAAGAGGTTATACGCACCCATATCGCAATTGACGGTCATCAGGGCCTTGTCGCTGCTCAAGGCAAAAATATGCACTTCACGTTCAGAAGGATCCAGGCTGCAATCGTTATTCTCAATCGTGGTCGCCGCGTTTTGCGTGATGGCTGAGATTTCAGATTCGGTTAACGCCTGCGGTTCACTGAAATGCGGCAGAACCGGCGTGGCCGGGATCGGCGGTACGGTATTCACCGGTTTTGTGCCGTGGTTAGCCCACGCCGTTTTAGTACCGACGCGCCCCTGCTGGGCATCGATCGCCAGTAATGCGGCTTTTATGCCTTTCAGGGAAATCACCGGAGGCACCGGTTGCGCTGGATCCGCTTTACCCGCCAGCGAAATTGCGCTGCCTTCGCGAATGGCGGCGATAAAATCATTCACTACCAGACGATTATTTGTGGAAAGATGTTTTTTACTGACATCCCATTCACGGTGATTAAAGCTCAGGGTTTTGCCGTTCATTTGCAGGCGTCCGGCAACCGGCGCATCTGCACTTTGTTCATCGCTGTTACGCTGATAATCAATGCTGACGGAGGATTTTCCTTCCGGTCCGGCTTCACGACTGATTTTCATCACCAGTTCCTGGCCGTCCTGAGAATTGCGCGCGACACAGTGGTTAAGGTTGTCACAACTGACCTGCCAGTCGCTATAAATGGCCTGTAAGGGCTCAGCCTGCGTGCTAAAAGCCAGCAGCGTGCCCAGCAGGCATAAAGGGGCGGTTATCCATCTGCACATTATGAGTTTCAACTCTGTTTGGATTTATCTTTCTGATAATAGCGTAACACCCGGCAAGAGACTGCCAACAATGCAGCATTTTTTATTCGAAATAAGAAAGAGATACCCCGCCCGATCGGGCTTTTACAGAGGATAATTTTTCGCCGGATATGAAATCACGTAATGGTGACGTAACGAAACATTCAGTACACTGGCAAAGCCAATAACGAAAAATAATGGCGTAAAGGATGACTTTCATTTCTCCGGGAGATTCAGATGAAGTTATGGATTTGGCTGATAGCCGTGTTTTCACTGCCTGCGCTGGCTGAAGAGCCGCCGGTGGTGTACTCCGGCACACTGGGTAAAACCAGCATTGTGCTCGAACTGGATTTAAATAAACCAGACGAAGTCACTGGCCGGTATTTCTATCAGAAATATCATTTAGATTTACCCCTCAACGGTGCGCTGGATGGTCAGGAACTCAAACTTCAGGAAGGTCTGGACGATTTTGACGATACGCCACGTCCTGAACTGACCCTGACGAAAGATGAGAATGGCGGCTGGCAAGGCAACTGGACCAATCCACAAGGAAAAACATTGCCGGTGAAGCTGCAACCGGTGCAAATGCCCGCAGCAGCCACGGACGACGGCTACCTGAGCGCGCTTATTCATACCGATCCTTACGAGTATCTGCGGTTATCTGCGCTGCAACTCAAAGCGGGTAAAAACGAGAATTTCATGGGCTACCAGCTGCAATGGTGGACGGAGCCGCAGTCGAAAATCAGCTTCTTTGAAATTGTGTCAGGCTATCCGGAAACGGAAATGCAGGCGATTAACCAGAAATTGCGTACCCGTTTGTGGCAGGAAGTCAGCGGCTGGCATGCCTGTATGCTGGGCGCGAGCCGGTTTGGTCAGGGTGAATATCAGCAGACCGTCACACCGGAATACCTGAGTGATGAAATCGTCAGTGTCAGCGTGTTTACCTCGTATGATTGTGGCGGTGCGCATCCTGATTTCGGCGAATCGCCGGTCAACCTCAATGCCAAAACCGCAGAAACACTGACGCTGGAAGATGTGGTATGGGTTGGCGAAGGCGCGCCTTTCCATTATCTGAATGCGGAAGATCGTACCCTGACGGGAAAAAATGACGTGGATTTTGATACGTTTGCGGATTATCGCGATAAGAAATGGGCGCCGTGGCTGGTGAAGCAGCTGACGGCGGCGTATCCGGAGCAAATGAAAAAGCCGACCGAAGAAAGTGATGATGATTGTGATTACTCGGATACTTCTGTCTGGCAATTCCCGGCGTGGTATTTCACGAAGAAAGGACTGTATTTTGACCCGACGTTCGCCCGCGTTTTACGTTCGTGCGAAGGTCCGGAATGGTCGATTCTGCCGTGGTCTGCGATGAAAGGTCATGCGGGTAGCGTCGCTATCAGTCAGGAACACTAAAAGACGAAAGGCACCGTCGGGTGCCTTTTTTATTGAAGCTCATTTCATTGAAGTTCAGAGGCGGAAACGTTATGCCAGCCAGCCCTGAATTTGCGCATGTTGTAACAGCATAATGGTTTTGCCGTCTTTAATGCGGCCATCTTTGATCATCGCCAGTGCGTCGGTGAACGGCACTTCGAGCACAGCGATATCTTCATCTTCCACACCGCCACCGGCGTTCTGACGCTGCGACTCATCGTATTCTGCGGCAAAAAAGTGAACAATCTCCGTCACACTTCCCGGCGACATATAGGCTTCAAACAGTTTATCTACCTTGCCCACCGCAAAACCGGTTTCTTCAATCGCTTCTTTACGGATGCAGTCTTCAGGCGAATCGTTGTCGAGTAAACCGGCGCAGGTTTCCAGCAGCATACCGGTCGGATTGCCATTGACGTAGGTCGGCATACGAAACTGTTTGATCAGCAGGACGGTTTTTTTAGGCCGGTTATAAAGCAGGATTGTCGCTCCGTTTCCCCGGTCATACACTTCGCGGGACTGCGGCTGGCGTTCGCCATTGCGCTTGATTAAGTCGTAGGTATATTTGCGAAGAACATACCAGTTATCAGAGAGTAACTGGTTCCGGACGTTTTCGATTCTGGATGACTTGTCATGAGATGACATATTGCGTGCCCCCGCTCAGAAGTTGTGAGAGAAGCCAGACAGCATAGCCGGATTCATCGGCTGCCGCTACCGTCAACCGTGCTCAATCGCGGCCAGAAGTTGCTCGCTATGACGTTCAATCCATTGGGGATCTAACGGCCCCCAGCTCGAGAGCTGATAATAACCGTCATTGTTGCGCACGCCCTGCTGTACAAACTCCAGCCCGACGCCCATTCCGGGCAGAGCTTTCAGCACATCCTGCAAAGTGCGCCGTGGCCAGCCGGTGATTTCCATCAGCTTTGGCACATTCGGTTTTTGTTCATTCTCGATCAACCAGCAAAGATATAAACGACGGGCAAAGACGGAATTTATTAGCAAACTCATCTGGACAGCTCCTGCCGGGATGTCATAAAAATGAAGATAGCCAAAGAGTAGACTGTTTCAGCGAATATCGCTGAGAGATAACCCTGTGTACGGGGAGGATTTTTTACATTATCTCCTTTATTTCTCCACGTTTTATGCCATATGAACAGGTAAAGTGCTTAGGCGTAGAACACCACTCTAACACTCGCTCCGTCCCGCCGGGACAGTACCGCCTCTGAGACCTCTTCTGAAAAGACAATTTCTATGAAGACAATGCTCAGGGGATTTTTTTGTCAGATTACTGGCAATGTGTTTGTTTGCTGATGTTAGTCACTCACGCCAGAGTGACAACGAGGTTCCTGAAGCATGGCTAACTTTTTCATCGATCGCCCGATTTTTGCCTGGGTTTTAGCGATCATCATTTCCCTGACCGGCGCACTCGCGATCTATTTTCTTCCGGTTGAGCAGTACCCTGATCTGGCTCCGCCAAACGTCAGGATCTCTGCAACGTATCCCGGCGCATCAGCACAAACATTAGAAAATACCGTTACCCAGATTATCGAACAAAACATGACGGGCCTCGATAATCTGATGTACATGTCTTCGCAAAGCAGTAACGACGGTAAGTCTCAGATAACCCTGAGCTTTACTGCCGGTACAGATCCGAACGAAGCGCTCCAGCAGGTGCAAAACCAGCTGCAACAGGCGCTGAAACGTCTGCCACAGGACGTGCAGACGCAAGGCGTGACCGTCTCAAAGACCGGTGATACCAACCTGATGATGGTGGCGTTTGTTTCCACAGACGGCAGCATGGATAAGCAGGATATCGCCGACTATGTGGCGTCTAATATTCAGGATCCGCTGAGCCGCGTGCCCGGCGTCGGCAGCATTGATGCGTACGGTTCGCAGTACGCCATGCGTATCTGGCTCGACCCGGACAAGCTGAATAATTATCAACTGACTACCGCCGATGTGGTCACCGCGATTAAAGCGCAAAACAGTCAGGTGGCCGTCGGTCAGCTCGGCGGTGCGCCTTCTGTGGATTTTCAGGCGCTGAATGCCACCATTAACGCGCAGTCTCAGTTACAGACGCCTGAACAGTTCCGCCAGATCACCTTGAAAGTGAATCAGGACGGTTCGCAGGTCAAACTTGGTGATGTCTCAACCATCGGCCTTGGCGCGGAAAACTACGCCCTGCTCAGCCGGTATAACGGACAGGCCGCATCCGGTATGGGTGTGAAACTGGCGTCCGGTGCCAACGAACTGCAAACGGACAAGGCCGTCCGTGCGCGTCTTGAAGAGCTTTCTCATTATTATCCGCACGGGCTGAAAGCCGAAATCGCCTACGAAACCACGCCATTCGTCAAAGCGGCGATCACCGACGTGGTGAAAACGCTGTTTGAAGCGATCGTGCTGGTGTTCCTGGTGATGTATCTGTTCCTGCAAAACTTCCGTGCGACGCTTATCCCGACCATTGCCGTGCCGGTGGTATTGCTGGGGACATTCGCTGTACTGCATCAGTTCGGTTACAGCATCAATACCCTGACGATGTTCGCGATGGTGCTCGCCATCGGCCTGCTGGTGGATGACGCCATCGTGGTGGTGGAAAACGTCGAGCGTGTGATGAGCGAAGAAGGCCTCAGCCCCAGAGAGGCGACGCGAAAATCGATGGGACAAATTCAGAGTGCGCTGGTGGGTATCACCATGGTGCTGTCGGCAGTATTCGTGCCGATGGCATTCTTCGGCGGCACTACCGGCGCAATTTACCGTCAGTTCTCCATTACGATTGTTTCCGCGATGGTGTTGTCAGTGTTCGTCGCCCTGACGCTGACACCGGCGTTGTGCTCCACCATTCTCAAGCCTATCGCGCAGGGACATCATCACGGTAAACGCGGCTTCTTCGGCTGGTTTAACCGGATGTTCGACCGCAATGCCCGTCGCTACGAAAACGGCGTGGCACGCGTGCTGCGTAACAGTGTGCGCTACATGCTCGGTTATGCGGCGCTGGTCGCCTTGCTGGCCGTCATGTTTATCAAACTGCCAACCTCATTCCTGCCGATGGAAGACCGCGGTGTATTCACCGTGCAGATCCAGCTGCCGCCGGGTTCGACGTTGCAGCAGACGCAAAAAGTCGTGGAAAAGGTCGAGAAGTATTTCCTGCAAGAAGATAAGAAAGACGTGCTTTCGGTATTCTCGACCATCGGCGCAGGCCCCGGCGGTAACGGGCAGAACGTGGCCCGTATGTTCGTGCGACTGACGCCGTGGGATGCACGCACCGGTGAAGACGATTCTTCTTTTGCTCTGATTGAACGGGCGACCAAAGCGTTTAACAAGATAACCGAAGCCCGCGTTATCGCCAGCAGCCCGCCCGCCATCAACGGTCTCGGCAGCGCGACCGGCTTTGATATGGAACTTCAGGATCACGCCGGGCTGGGTCACGCCGCACTGATGGCAGCACGCGACCAGTTACTTGAAATGACGTCGAAAGACAGTAACCTGACCCGCGTTCGTCACAACGGTCTGGATGACAGTCCGCAATTGCAGATCGACATCGATCAGGTGAAAGCACAGGCGCTGGGCGTGGCGATCGCGGATATCAACAGCACGTTAAGTACCGCGTGGGGCTCAACCTACGTCAATGACTTCGTGGATCGTGGCCGCGTTAAGAAAGTCTATGTGCAGGCCGGAGCGCAATACCGCATGTTGCCGGACGATATCAACCGCTGGTATGTGCGAAATTCTGCCGGAACCATGGTGCCCTTCTCGGCTTTCGCCACTTCAAAATGGCTGACCGGTTCACCGCGTCTGGAACGTTACAACGGTTATTCCGCACTTGAAATTGTGGGTGAACCGGCAACGGGCATCAGCAGTGGTACGGCGATGGATGACATGGAAAAACTGGTCGCGAAATTGCCGGTAGGTATTGGCCTCGAATGGACAGGTCTGTCGTATCAGGAAAGATTGTCAGGTTCGCAGGCTCCGGCGCTGTATGCCATTTCTCTGCTGGTGGTGTTCCTGTGTCTGGCCGCGTTGTATGAGAGCTGGTCCATTCCGTTCTCGGTGATGCTGGTCGTTCCGCTCGGCGTACTCGGCGCGGTGATTGCCACCTGGATGCGCGGGCTGGAAAACGATGTGTACTTCCAGGTCGGGATGCTGACCATCATCGGCCTGTCGGCGAAAAACGCCATTCTGATTGTCGAGTTTGCCAATGACCTGAATGTTCGCGGCAAGGAATTGCTGGAGGCCACGCTTGAAGCATCGAGAATGCGTCTGCGTCCGATACTGATGACGTCGCTGGCATTTGTGTTTGGTGTTCTGCCGATGGCGACCAGCATGGGCGCTGGTTCAGGCAGCCAGCACGCGGTCGGTACCGGCGTCATCGGCGGGATGATTTCCGCAACGATCCTGGCCATCTTCTTCGTGCCGCTGTTCTTTGTGCTGATCCGCCGCCGGTTTCCCGGGAAAACAGCGCATCCCGTGATTGCCGATATCGCTAAGACAGTGCCCGCAGATCACAAATAACGGCGCTGAATTTCAGGCAACAAAAAAGGCGTTAATGTGAATTAACGCCTTTTTTATTAATGATTTACTGGCTGTGAGAATCGTCGCTAAATCGGACGTAATGGTCTTCCTGAACAAACGTTTTTTATAATGACGTACTGCACTGAGAATAAATCTTTTCTTTGCTTTAACGGTAACGATGTGGGCAATTACGCTTTCAACATACGGTCGATAAAGTCTTTCCAGTGACCTAACTCTTGCTCTAACATTTTACTCCCCTTGATTGGACGGACGGATTATACGTCTATTTTTTGAGCATGTAAAAAGGCCTTCATTATTTTTTAAGCGCGATCACAATCCCGCCCCGTCTGGATCCTGCAGCCGTTTTGCCTCATTATGTGTTCCATCCTTACGTCCGTTTTTATGCGGGTAAAAAGTTCTTATTTTACTGACAGGTTACGTTTTTCTATGGCAACGACTTCCGCTCCAACCTCTTTTATTCTCTACGGCATAAAAAATTGCGATACCGTGAAAAAAGCCCGCCGCTGGCTGGAAGAAAACGGGGTTGAATACCAGTTTCATGATTACCGTGTCGAAGGGCTGGATGATACGTTGTTGCAGAATCTGCTGGATAAGCAAGGCTGGGAAGCCATGCTCAATACGCGCGGAACGACCTGGCGCAAACTTGATGAAGCCACGCGCTCAGCCTGTGATAACGAAGCCAGCGCCAAAGCGGTGATGCTCGAACAGCCTGCGGTGATCAAACGTCCATTTTTGCTGGCCGCCGACGGTCAGTCCCTGCTGGGATTCAAACCAGAAACCTATCAGCAATTTCTCGCACAGGTGAAGTAACATGAGTTGTCCGGTTCTCGATTTAGCCCAACAGTTAATCCGCCGTCCTTCCCTCAGCCCGGATGACGCTGGCTGTCAGGAAATTATGATTGCCCGCCTCGAAGCCGCTGGCTTTCACGTGGAACCCATGCATTTTGGCGATACCCTGAATTTCTGGGCCACTCGCGGCGAAGGTAAAACGCTGGCCTTTGCCGGTCATACGGATGTCGTGCCGACCGGCGATCATAAGCTGTGGGTGACCGGTCCGTTCGAGCCTACGCTGCGCGACGGAATGTTATATGGTCGCGGTGCGGCAGACATGAAAGGTTCGCTGGCGGCGATGGTGGTCGCGGCGGAACGTTTCGTTGCCGCAAATCCGAATCATCAGGGTCGTCTGGCGTTTCTTATCACCTCAGATGAAGAAGCCAGCGCCGTCAACGGCACCGTAAAAGTGGTCAACGCGCTGATGGAACGCAATGAGCGCCTCGATTACTGCTTAGTCGGCGAGCCTTCCAGCACCACGCGCGTCGGCGATATTGTTAAAAATGGCCGCCGCGGTTCGATGACGGCTAATCTTCACGTACACGGCGTTCAGGGACATGTCGCCTATCCGCATCTGGCGGACAATCCGGTGCATCGCGCCATGCCTGCGCTGAATGAACTGGTCGCCACCGTGTGGGATAACGGCAACGAGTTCTTCCCGCCGACCAGCATGCAAATCGCCAATATCAACGCCGGTACCGGCAGCAATAACGTGATCCCTGGCGAGCTGTATGTTCAGTTCAATTTCCGTTTCAGCACCGAACTGACTGACGCCATCATCAAACAGCGCGTGGCAGAACTGCTGGACCGACATAACCTGCAATACACCCTGAACTGGGTGGTTTCCGGTCAGCCGTTCCTGACTTCACGCGGTGCGCTGGTCGATGCGGTGGTTAACGCTGTACGTCACTACAGTGAAATCACGCCGGAACTGCAAACCACCGGCGGCACCTCTGACGGGCGTTTCATCGCGCTGATGGGCGCGCAGGTTGTCGAACTCGGGCCGGTCAACGCTACCATCCACAAAATTAATGAATGCGTTCACGCGGCAGATTTGCAGGTTCTGAGCCGCATGTATCAGCGCATCATGGAACAGTTAGTCGCATGATCAGCCATGAAATGCTGACCGGCCGCTCCGCTGAGCATCTGGTGACGCTGGGCGAAGGCCCGCACCGGTTGCAGAAAGAGGCAGCGCAGGCATTTGAAAAAATGCGCCAGGCCGCCAGTGTTGCCGGTTTTGATCTGCAACCGGCCAGCACTTTTCGTGATTTCAGTCGCCAGCTGGCGATCTGGAATGGCAAATTTCGCGGCGAGCGACCAGTATTAGATAAGAACAGCCAGCCGGTGGATATCAGTGCGTTAACCACAGCGGAACGTTGTGAGCTGATTTTACGCTGGTCGGCGCTGCCGGGTGCCAGCCGCCATCACTGGGGCAGTGATCTGGATGTGTACGATCCTTCTCTGTTACCGGCTGATAAAAAGCTGCAGCTGGAGCCATGGGAATATGAAGAAGGCGGGTATTTTAATCCGCTGAATCAGTGGCTTTCGGCACATATGGCGGAATTTGGTTTTTATCGACCGTACGCAGAAGATACCGGTGGTGTCGCCGTTGAACCCTGGCATCTGAGTTACCGTCCGCTGGCGCAGGAGTGCGAGAAATTGCTTACACCGCACGTTCTCATCAGCGCCTGGACAGGACAGGAAGTGGCCGCCGCAGACTGGTTAGCCGGTCAGATGACGGAAATATTTCCGCGATTTATCGCCCTCTCACCCCTTAAAGGAGCACACCATGGAGTGGCTTAAAGATTACTGGTGGATCGTTCTGATCATACTGGTCGGGATGTTAATCAGCGGGATCAAAGAGCTGAACCGCGTGGATGTTAAGAAGTTTTTGAAAGACAAACCGGAGATCCCACCGCACCGCGACAACAATGCGGAATGGGATAAAGATGACGAGTGGCCGAAGAAAAAGTAATTTCCATCCGATAGCCCTTCATCTTTAATCAATATTAGTCGGCGGATAATCTAGCGATTCTCCGCCGATTGACTTTCTCCCCTGCCGGTAACATGCAACGTGAAACCGATGCACGGAGAGAACACGTCCTTTGCAAACACTACCTATTTCCCACCCTGTTCAGGCTGCGTCTGAGCATTTCGACGCCACGCAATTTCTGGGACTGGCTCCGTTTTTACGTATGAGCATCGCCGGTGATGAGTGTACTGACATCGCACAGGAGCTGGTGACCCGCGCGCAGCAAAACCCTGATGACGCCGTGCTGTGGATGAACCTGTCCACCGTCATGTTGTGCCTGCAGCGCACCGATCTCGGGCTGACTATTCAGGATCAGGCGCTGGCTATGCAGCAGGTTTATACCCTGAATGCCGCACAACGACCGGCAAAAATGCGCCTGCTGATGCTGATGGTTCCCGGCACGTTATCGGCCAATGTGCCGCTGGATTGCCTGCTGGAAAACAGCGATATCGAGCTGATTTATTACTACATCACGCCCGAAGCGCCGTTTGAAGCGCCGATCCCTGAGCATGATGTGCTGATGGTCGCCATCAGCGCCACCACTGAAAACCTGTTCCTGTTACAGCAGCTGGAAAGTATCACCCGCCAGTGGCCGGTGCCTGTCATCAATGCGCCGCAACATATCCCCAACTCCGAGCGTCATAACGCCAGCACGTTGTTGCAAAATCAGCCGGGATTAACCATTGCGCAGGCGCATCCGGTGACATTCTCGGCTTTATCTGCGGTAGCGGAAGGCAACATCTCCCTGAGCAGCGCATTGCCCGGCAGTGATTTTCCGGTGATCCTGCGACCAGCCGGTTCGCACGGCGGTCATGGTCTGGAAAAAATAACCAGTCCGGATGAACTGGCCGGTTATCTGACCCGTATGCAGGTGGAAGATTATTTCCTTTCGCAGTTCATTGATTACAGCAACGCTGATGGTCAGTTCCGTAAATACCGTATTTCGCTGATCGACGGCGTGCCTTATGCCTGTCATATGGCGATTTCGTCGCACTGGATGGTGCATTACGTCAACGCCTTCATGTATGAAGATCAGAAAAAACGTGAAGAAGAAGCAGCGTTCCTGAATAACTTCCATGAATTCGTTGCCCGTCATCAGCAGGCGCTGAAGGCTATTTTTGAGACCACGCAGCTCGATTATCTGGGCATTGATTGCAGCGAAACGCCGGACGGCAGTTTGCTGGTCTTTGAAATCGATCCGGCGATGGTCGTCCACGCGATGGATCTGGAAGTGATGTTCCCGCACAAACAAATCCATATGAATAAAGTTAAAACAGCATGCCGAGAGTTGCTGTTATCCCGTGCCTTTGCGCACAGCGGTGCATCGGCTGATGCGCCAGAAGGAAAAGAATAATCATGATTTCACGTAACGCCCTTAATTTCTCCGGTGGTCCCGGCGCATTGCCGGAAGTCGTACTCGCACAAGTTGAAGCGGCGATCAAAGAAGTGCCGGAAGTCGGCCTGTCGATCCTCGGTATCAGCCACCGTTCCGACTGGTTTGCTTCCATTGTTGAAGAAACCGAAAACAACATCCGCACCCTGCTCGGCTTGTCGAAAGATTTCCACATTCTGTTCCTGCAGGGCGGCGCAACGCAGCAATTCTCGATGGTACCGATGACGCTGTTACGCGGTCAGAAACATGCCGCAGAATATCTGGATACCGGTTACTGGAGCAGCAAAGTCGTCACCGAAGCGCGTCGCGAAGGGCCGGTGAAAGTGCTGTGGAGCGGTGAATCTTGCGGGTTTAACCGCCTGCCCGCGGATGAAGAACTGGCGTTTTCGCCTGACGCACCGTATCTGCATTACGTGTCCAACGAAACGGTGGAAGGCTTACAGTTCCAGCGCGTTCTGGGACGTGACGATGTACCGCGTGTCTGCGATATGTCCTCTGATTTCCTGTCCAAACCCTGTGATGCCAATAAATTCTCGGTGATCTATGCCCACGCGCAGAAAAACATCGGCCCGGCGGGCGTCACTATCGTGCTGGTGCACGACACCGTGGTGAAAGCGTCGTCTGATGAATTGCCATCGTTCCTGAATTATCGCCGTCAGGTGGAATCCCATTCCAACCTCAATACGCCGCCGGTATTCGCGATTTATGTGGTACTGCTGGTCACGCGCTGGTTGCTCAATGATGTCGGCGGTCTGGACAATATGGAACAGACCAACCGCCACAAAGCGGAACTGCTGTACGCGATGCTCGATAACAGCGACGGTTTCTATAACGGCTGGAGCAGCAAAGCGGACCGTTCACAAATGAACGTGGCATTTAAACTGCCGGATGAATTGCTGGAGAAGAAATTCCTGGCGGAAAGCCATGAAGCAGGTTTCTCAGGTCTGTCAGGCCACCGCGCCATCGGCGGTATCCGTGCGTCTATCTATAACGCCCTTTCACTGCCAGCGGCGGAAAAGCTGACTAACTTTATGGATGATTTCATGCGTAAAAACCGCAAATAATCGCCATCAGGCAGACATAAAAAACGCCCCCGGTTGTCATGCAGCCGGGGGCGTTTCTTTTTTAAATCTCGGCAAAATCAGCGCTGATGCGATTTCGGCTCGTAATTCTGTAAATGAGCGATGGCGGTGTTGATCATATGCGAATCCAGTCCGTGGGCCATACCGGCCTGCAAATCCAGAGTACAGTCACAGCCCAGAGACTTCAGACGTTCTGCCGCACTTTTCGACTGGAACGGGTTGATCACCGGATCCTGCTCGCCGTGAATGAAATGTACCACCGTACCGGCGGCAATCGGCTGTTCCGGCAAAGACGAGAAACGTCCGCTGAAGGCGATAATGCGCGACGCCAGATGCTCTTCAACTTTCGTCGATTCCAGCGCCATGATGGTGCCCTGTGAGAAACCCACCAGCGTGGTGTGCTCCGGCGTGACACCCGTTTTCTGCTGCCAGTCACGGACAATCTGTACGAAAGCCGGCATTGCGGCATCCACACGCGGCTGACGGTTTTGTTCGGTCACGCCTTGTACGGAAAACCACTGGAAGCCGCGGCCAAAATCACAAATGTCAGGACTGCCGACGCTGATCACCTGCGCCTGCGGGAATGAAACAGCGAAAAACTTACCGATTTCGCCCATTGAAATCGGGTTATCACCCACGCCATGAAACAATAAAATCAGCTGGTTAGCTATTTCTTCCGGCTGCTGGACGATAATCTGTTCTGAGCTCATTGCTCTCTCCCGTTGTCGATTAATGGGTTCACTATACGCCGCCTGCCGGTCAGTGAAATCGGGTTTTATTGAACGAGTCTTTCCATTTTTTGCAATAAAACCGGTGACTTATTCCGCAGTTCCCGCGTCTTTCAGTGCCTGTTGTGTTTCCTGACGCCAGCGGGTCAGCAAGGCTTTACGGCCGGAAAGTTTCAGCGCCGAGACAATTTCTGCCACGCTCTGCCCCTGTTGCAGATAAGCGCGCAGCGCGGTCAGCGGCAAAACACTATGTAAAAGCAGGCGATTGAGCGCCGGTAAACTACTTTCCAGCGGACGATGAGCAAAAGCGAATCCGTTCAGTTCGCGCCAGTCCGCGTCGTCAGGCTGCGTGTCTGCCGGGCTGTTTAGCGGTAACACCAGATCCATCAGCGGCGCCAGCCAGCGCCAGTCACGGTTAAGCTGAGATTCTGCACTCTCTGCCAGCGCCTGCCCTGCCGCACTGAGCGGTAATATCGCCATCGCGGCATAACATCCGCTGCTGGCTTCTTTCTGCATACTGATACGCACCAGCCGGAATCCGGCCTGCTGCCATAATGACGCCAGACCTGACGTGTAGCCAAAACTCACCGACAGGAAATCCAGCCCCGCCTGCTGCGCACGCTGTTGCTGTTCCGCCAGCAAATCACGGGCAATACCCCGACGGCGAAACGCGGGATGTACCGCAATGCGGCTGACGCGCCGTGAACGTAATACGGCGGCTTCGGGGAAACCCGCGTGAGCCGCAAGTGATTGTGCGACCAGATTGCCCCGCGGACGTCGCCTGCCCGCCCAGACGTCCTGCGCCAGTTCCGCACTCAGTCCGCCCTCATCCACCAGCCATAACGCCCCCGTCAGCGTGTTGTGCATCCGCGATGCGCTGAAGATCATACCCGGCGCATCCAGCAGACGACGCAAATCCAGCGGTGACGTACGGTAATGCGCGCTGGTGAGCAGGCCGTAGAAATCCTGCAACAGTGCCGGTTCACTCAGCCAGTCTCCGGCATTAACCGGGACTATTTCTGATGTGCCGCACGTATGTTCAGCAACCGGCAGATGCTCATCAAACAGCAATAAATCGCTGATGAACGGTTCGAGGGTATCGGCAGCTGACCAGCGGACCGGCGCATTGAGACGCAGGTCATGCCACAGCGGCAAAGACGCACAGAATTTGAGTAAGAACCCGCGCCCCGTGCCTTCATATCCCTGAACCGTAGTGGTCAGCAACACACGCGGGAAAGCCGCAACCAGCTCTGAAAGCATCGGTGCCGGAATAGCAGCAGCTTCGTCGATAATCAGCCAGTCAGCGCCGGTGACAGCGCCTTCGCGGCATAACGCCAGCAGCGCATCAGGCGCGATAAAATGAGCAGATTCAGCTGGCTGATTAAGTATCTGGCTGGCCGACGCTTTGGCCGGTGCGGTCACGCAACAGCTGCCCGGCCACCGACGGATCAACATGCCCGCCAGCGTCGATTTACCCCGACCACGCGGCGCGGTCAGCACCCACACGCCGGACTGAGCCTGCATCAGTTGTTGTAAAATTTGCGATTGCTCAGCAGTGGGCTGACCGTCGGGTGGCAGCCAGTCAGCTGCAACGGGCAACGGCGCGAGCTCAAAAGGCTGATTCTGCCGCCAAACCGTGACGCTGCGGTATTTTTCAAGCAAAGACTGGAAACGACGGATAAAGCGCGGCGTGGGGATCGCCTGCGGCTGTTCGCTCCAGCGCAGGCTATCGGCATCCGGCGTGTCGGCCCAGGCGCTCCATTCCGGCACCAGTAAAATCAGCCAGCTTCCGGCTTTCAATGCGCCGGAAAATGCCGCCAGCGCCTCGACATTCAGGCTATGGCGGGCATCAAACACGCCGTGAAAAACATCCTGCCCCAGCAGCGTATGTGCCGCTGACGGCGAACAGGCGTTCACGTCGTCAGGCGCGGAATCACTGAGCCAGAGCCAGTCACCGGCACTCTGTGCGCAGAACTGAATGGCCTGTTGTTCACACCACTGCGCGTCGCCACTGAACACCAGCAAACGCCGGACGCCCAGCCGCTGCATCTGTTGCTGTGGCAAAGTGACTGACATGTCAGGTTTTCCCGACAATCATCGATAACAGACCGGCAGCGATCAGCGGCCCGACCGGCACACCTTTAAACATCGCCACGCCCAGCACGGTGCCTACCAGCAAACCCGCCACCAGATGCGGCTGTGTACCCATCAGTGTCAGGCCGCGTCCGCCAAGCCAGGACACCAGCACGCCCACCAGAATGGCGACAATGGATTTCCAGTGGAAGAAAGAATGCACCACGGTGCTGGCGCTGATTTTTCCGCTGGCAATCGGCGCCATCACGCCAATGGTCAGAATAATAATGCCGATGGTCAGACCGTATTTTTCAATCCACGGGAAAAAGTTGTTCAGCGGCGTAATGCGTACCGTAAGAAGGAAGAACATTGCGATGGTGACGGCGCTGTTGTGGCTGATGATGCCCAGACCGGCGAAGACAAGTAAAATCAAAAGGGTTGGATCGAGAAAAGCCATGGCATTCCCAGCGGTTCAACATGAGGAAAAAAGAGAGGCTCACTGAGCCTCTCTGGATCGGTCATTGATTATTGAACAGTTTTTGGCAGCAGACCAGCGCTTATTGCGTGTTAATCAGCGGCTGGCGAAGGTGTTGCACTGGTCAGGATTACCGGTATCAAATCCGCGTTTGAACCAGGTATAACGCTGTTCAGACGTACCGTGTGTGAAGCTGTCCGGCACAACGCGTCCCTGACTTTGCTGCTGTAAACGGTCATCGCCGATGGCACGCGCAGCATCCAGCGCTTCTTTCAGGTCGCCCTCTTCGAGAACGTTTTGCTGTTGCATGGCGTGTCCCCAGACACCGGCGTAGCAGTCAGCCTGCAATTCCATTTTCACCGACAGCTGATTCACCACCGTCTGCGATGCGCCCTGCTGCATTTCGCGAACCTTGCGCTCAGTACCCAGCAAGTTCTGCACATGGTGACCGACTTCGTGCGCGACCACATAGCCTTGCGCAAAATCACCGCCCGCGCCGAGTTTGTTCTGCAATTCCTGATAGAAAGACAAATCGATATACACCGTGCTGTCCGCCGGGCAGTAGAACGGGCCCATCACCGACTGGCCGGTACCGCAACCGGTACGGGTTGCGCCGCGATACATCACCAGTTTCGGCTCACGGTAAGTCATGCCCTGCTTCTGGAAAATCTCTTTCCAGGTGTCTTCCGTTGAGGCGAGGATCACCGAGGTGAATTTTGCCTGCTCATCATCTTTCGGGCTGATGGATTGTGACTGTGTCTGTTGCTGCATACCGCCGGACTGTCCGCCGTCAATCAGCGGAGTGAGGTCGATACCGTAATAACCGGCAACCAGCACCACAATGATAATCACAATGCCGCTTTTGCCACGGATAGGCAGACGCATCCCCCCGCCACCTAAACCGCCGCCGCCGTTAGATCCCTGTCCGCGTCTGTCTTCTACATTGTCGCTTTCGCGACGCCCTTGCCAACGCATAGATACCTCCAACCTGTTTTTTTAAGACTAGCCAGCACACGCAGTTAATACCATCTGCGAAAGGACGTAATTTTAGTGACGAAGGGATTAAATGAAAGGAATCAGTGTGAAAACAGGAAAATTAAATGCAGGGAAGAGAACGGGTGACGGAGACCATCACCCGTTAAGTGCGCACCACGTAAACGATTGCGCAGTCTGGCTAAAAAAATAATGCGCCGCTTAGTCCAGTTTCACACCAATACGGTGAGCCACTTCTTCATAGGCTTCAATCAGTCCACCGAGGCTCTGGCGATAACGGTCTTTGTCCATCTTGTTCAGGGTTTCTTTATCCCACAGGCGGCTGCCGTCTGGTGAGAACTCATCACCCAGCACCACTTCACCATTGAACAGACCGAATTCCAGTTTGAAATCGACCAGGATCAGACCGGCATCATCAAACAGTTTGCTCAGCACGTCGTTGGCTTTGTAGCTCAGCTCTTTCATGCGCGCGAGGTTTTCTTCGTTCACCCAGCCAAAGGTTTTGCAGTAAGACTCGTTGACCATCGGATCGTGCATCGCATCGTTTTTCAGGAACAGGTCGAACAACGGCGGGTTCAGTTCCAGACCTTCTTCAATGCCCAGACGTTTTACCAGCGAACCAGCAGCACGGTTACGGATAACGCATTCAACCGGGACCATATCCAGTTTTTTCACCAGCACTTCAGTGTCAGACAACAGGCGTTCCATTTGAGTAGGAATACCGGCTTCTTCCAGCTTAGCCATGATGAAATGGTTAAATTTGTTGTTAACCATACCTTTACGGTCGAACTGCTCAATACGCTGACCATCCAGTGCTGACGTATCGTTACGGAACTCCAGTACCAGAAGGTCCGGGTTTTCGGTGGTGTAGACGGTTTTCGCCTTGCCGCGATACAACTCAGCTAACTTTTGCATCTTTACTTACTCCAGTGGAAAAAACAGATGTAAAAAGGGGCCGGAGCCCCTTGGTATTATTTTGCGCTGCTCTGGCTAAACGCGGCCTGCATGACCGCCACCATCGCGTCGTTCTGCGACTGGCTGAGAGCATGTCCTTTCGGATCAAGGAACTGCAAGCTACTACGGTTGTCGAGGTCGCCAACCTGAAGTTTGTAATCACCGGAGCTGAGGCCCGGATCTTTCGCACCCAGTGTCTGCCACGCATCGTCATTCAGCGGTTTGTAAGTCACAGACATTGTGCCTTGCGGACGGCTGCTGTCGGTCACTTTCATGCCGGCTTTCGCCAGGGCATTAGGCAGACGATCCCAGACCACGCCGTAAGATGAACGGACGATCAGCACCGGTAAGCCGGTATCATCAGCGCCGCTCTGGACGTCGATATCACCTACGCGGCGGTTATCGAGACGCGCCTGAGTATCCTGCTGCACTTTATCCAGGTTCGCCGTGATGGCGTTCATCATCTGGCTGTTGTAGCGCTGGATTTCGGCAGTAGACGTCACCGCTTTATCTTGCTGTTTCAGCTCAAGCGTTTTCACGGTCAGTGCCAGCTGGTAGCTCTGCTGTTTCACGCTGATCTGATAACGGCCCTGATACTGGAAGTCTTCATCCGCACGATTCCAGTCAATGAAATCGGTGGAGAGCGTCTGGTTCGCGTCATCACGGTTGGCAATTTTGAATTTATTTTGCTCAACAGCTTTAACGACGTTGTTCCACAAATCACGGTTTTGCGGCGTGTTTTCCAGCAGCACGGTACTGGTGTCGCCGGAGAACTGAGTCTGAGAACCGTTCAGCAATGCCAGCGGCTGGGCAGGTGGACGAATGTCGAGCTGCTTACCTACCGCGCCCTGCATTGCGCCTTGCTGAATATCATAAGTGCCGTTCTGCACTGGCAGGATCATGCCTGATGGTGCTTTCAGCTCATGCAGCGCGGGCGCATCCAGGTAGGCTTCATCACCGCTCACCTGGCGCTTGTAGCGCTGGTCACTGGAACATGCAGCCAGCAGCATAATCAGGGAAACACCCACGACTTTTGCTACGGCTGTTTTCTGCAATCGGGTCATCTGGAAACTATTCTTGTCAAATAAAGAGGCCATCAAATCTTCCTAAGAGTTACAGCAAACCGGCGCTTTTTAATGCTTCTTCCACGACCGGACGGGCAGCATCTGTTAACGGCGTCATAGGCAGACGCATCGTATCGGTTGCCATCAAACCCAGTGCCTTACAGGCCCATTTCACCGGGATTGGGTTTGCTTCTACAAACAAATTCTGATGCAAAGGCATCAGGCGCTGATTCAGGCGACGCGCCTCGGCAAAATTGCCAAGAGCAGCCAGCTCACAAAGTTGTGCCATTTCACGGGCAGCGACGTTAGCAGTAACGGAAATAACGCCCTTGCCACCCAGCTGCATAAAGTCCAGACCACTGGCGTCATCGCCGCTCAGCAGAATGAAATCTTCATCATCAACCAACACTTGGATCTGACTAACACGACTTAAGTTCCCTGTTGCCTCTTTAACAGCAACAATATTCTTCAATTTTGCTAAACGCGCGATGGTCGGCGGCAGCATATCGCAGCCGGTACGTGAAGGCACGTTGTAGAGAATTTGCGGCAGGGAGGTGTTTTCAGCGATAGCTTTGAAGTGCTGATACAGGCCTTCCTGAGTCGGACGGTTGTAATAAGGGGTGACTGTCAGGCAGCCAACAACGCCACTTTTTTCAAAACGTTGCGTCAGAGAAATCGCTTCAGCGGTGGCATTTGCACCTGTGCCTGCGATCACCGGAATGCGGCCGTCGGCCAGTTCCAGTGTTTGTAAGACCACGTCACCATGCTCTTCGTGGCTCAGCGTTGCTGACTCTCCGGTTGTGCCAACGGAAACGATCGCCGCAGTACCACTGGACACATGATAATCAATCAGTTTTTTCAGACTTGCGCGATCGACGGCACCTTTGGTGTCCATCGGCGTAACCAGTGCAACAATACTTCCCGTAAACATTGACCTTCCCCTCCACAAACAGGTCACTCATGGTACTTTTGACACCACTGCAAAAGCAAGCAATCAACGAGCGGTAACCGCTTGTCCGGCGGTTTTTTTTATGTTTACCTTGGGAATACTCCAAAGCACGACAGGAAGACCCATTTTGCCGCAGCCACAACAACATTATCTGGTCATCACCGCGTTGGGTGCCGATCGCCCTGGTATCGTCAACACTATTACCCGTCAGGTGAGCAGCTGCGGCTGTAATATCGAAGACAGCCGGCTGGCAATGCTGGGCGATGAGTTTACGTTCATCATGCTGCTTTCCGGCAGCTGGAACGCCATCACCCTGATTGAATCCAGCCTGCCGCAAAAAGGGGCGGAGCTTGAATTGCTGATTGTGATGAAACGCACCAGCGCGCATGAGCGCCCGCCGATGCCGGCAACCGTGTGGGTGAAAGTGGAAGTCAAAGACTCGCCGCATCTGATTGAGCGTTTTACCGATTTATTCCATACGCATCAGATGAATATCGCCGAACTTGCGTCAAAAACGCGTCCGGCGGACGCCACGTTGCCCGCGCAGCTTTCTATCCAGATCACCGCGCACAGTGCGGCAAATACCGATCCGGCAATTATTGAGCAGGCGTTTCATCAGCTATGTACAGAACTGAAAGCGCAAGGCAGTATTAACGTCGTTAGTTATTCTGAGAATGAAGATAAACTGCAGTAACAGCTGAAAGATACGGAGAAAGACAATGAGCCCACTGAAAGCCGGTGATCCTGCGCCGCAATTTAGTTTACCCGATCAAGATGGTGAACAAATTAATCTGGCCGACTTCCAGGGACAGCGTGTCCTGGTCTATTTCTATCCAAAAGCCATGACCCCAGGTTGTACGGTACAGGCCTGCGGACTGCGCGATAACATGGATCAGTTGAAAAGTGCAGGCGTCGAAGTGCTGGGGATCAGCACCGATAAGCCAGAAAAACTGTCGCGTTTTGCTGAAAAAGAGCTGCTGAACTTCACGTTGCTTTCCGATGAAGATCATCAGGTCTGCGAGCAGTTTGGCGTATGGGGTGAAAAATCCTTTATGGGTAAAACCTACGACGGCATCCATCGCATCAGCTTCCTGCTCGACGGCAATGGCAAGGTCGAGAAAGTGTTCGACGACTTCAAAACCACTAACCACCATGACATCGTGATGGCCTATCTGAACGAGAAGTCTGCCTGATCTCTCACGCCTGACAAACGTTCATAAAAAAAAGCGCAGACGCGCTTTTTTATTTTTCACTCAGAGCCGGTTCTCAGACCGTTTCGTTCAGTGATTCATCCGGCCAGACGTGGACCACAGCTTTGACCAGCGTCGCCAGCGGTATTGCAAAGAATACACCCCAGAATCCCCACAGCCCGCCAAACACGACAACCGCCAGAATAATCACCAGCGGATGCAGGTTTACCGCCTCTGAGAACAGCAGCGGCACAATCACGTTACCATCGAGTCCCTGAACGACCAGATACGCGACAATCAGCGTCCAGAAATCCGCGCCGAGTCCCCACTGGAACATCGCCACAATCACCACCGGAATGGTCACCAGCATCGCGCCGATATACGGGATAAGCACAGATACGCCCACCAGCACCGCCATCAGCAACGAGTAACGCATGTCCATCACCACAAATACCAGATAAGTGGCGACACCGACGATGATCATCTCCAGCACTTTACCGCGGATATAATTAGTAATTTGCTGATTCATCTCCACCCAAACCTGTCCGGCCAGCCCGCGATCGCGTGGCAGCACGCGATCGCGTGGCAGCACGCGACGCACGGCATTGAGCATCTGCTCTTTATCTTTGAGGAGGAAGAACACCATCATCGGCACCAGAATCAGGTAAATCGCCAGCGTCAGTAACCCAACCAGCGAGGCCAGTGAATATTTCACCACAGACTCGCCCAGCCCGGATAACTTGCTGCGCATGTTTTCGGCCATCATATCGATGATACCGGCATCGACCAGCGCCGGATAACGCTTGGGTAACGTGGCTGCAAAATCGTAAAAACGGTTAAGCATACTGGGCAAATCTGTCATCAGATTCACGCCCTGTTGCCAGGTAACCGGCGCTATAACGAACATGCCGAGCAGTAAAATACCGGCAAAAATAATCAGCACGACGCTGACGGAAAGCGTGCGGGAAAGCCCGATATGTTGCAGACGAACAGTTGGCCATTCCAGTAAATACGCCAGAACAATCGCCACCAGAAGCGGAGCAAGAATGCCATTAAGAAAATAAAGAATACAAAAACCCGCGACCAGGATGGCCAGCAGCGCAATGGCCTGGGGATCGGTAAAGCGACGGCGATACCACTGTAACAACATGTCCAACATCAGAGAACGCTCCTGTAGTTTCCTGTTCTGGCGGGTGTGCGCTGTATGTTCCCTGCGCGCGCAGACACAAGTAACTATCTAAAAAATTCGTTGTCATACAACTGTAGCTGCACAGTGTTTTAAACTCTCACGAGGATAGCTACTATAGAGACAGGCGCAAAGAAAAGCGTCAGAAAATAATGGTCTGACTCACTGATCATGGAAGAAAGGCTCGCAAAGCTCATCGGTATCGCGGTTCACTTATTGGGAAGCAAATGTTTATGGTCATGCGGTTGAAAAAAACGGTGATTGCCCTGTGTCTGGGCAGCCTGCTCACAGGCTCTATTCTGCCCGCAGGTGCGGATGACAGTTCATTCTGGTCAACGCCGGTGGGTTCTGCCAAAACCAGTTCACCCCTGGCTCCGCCGGTAAGCGACCAGTTACCCGATATCGGTACCACCGCAGGCGGCACGCTGAGCATCAATCAGGAACTGCAGATGGGCGATTTTTACGTCCGTCAGATGCGCGCCAGCACGCCGCTGATAAACGATCCGCTGCTTAATCAGTACGTCAATGAACTTGGCCAGCGGCTGGTAGCACACGCTTATTCCGTCCGTACTCCTTTTCATTTTTTTATCGTCAATAACGATGAACTGAACGCCTTTGCTTTCTTTGGCGGCAACGTGGTGATCCACTCTTCCCTGTTCCGTTATACCGATAATGAGAGCCAGCTGGCTTCGGTTATGGCGCACGAAATTTCCCACGTGACCCAGCGCCATCTGGCGCGCGCGATGGAAGATCAGCAGCGCAACGCCCCGCTGACCTGGGTGGGCGCACTGGGCTCTATCCTGCTGGCGATGGCCAGCCCGCAAATGGGCATGGCAGCGCTGACCGGTACGCTGGCAGGCACGCAGCAAGGCATGATCAGCTTCACGCAAGGCAATGAGCAGGAAGCGGACCGTATCGGCATTCAGGTTTTGCAGCGTGCCGGATTTGATCCGCAGGCCATGCCCGCCTTCCTGCAAAAACTGGCCGATCAGGCCAGCTATTCGACCCGCCCGCCGGAAATGCTGCTGACGCACCCGTTACCCGACAGCCGTCTGGCCGATATCCGCAACCGCGCCAACCAGATGCCGCACCCGATTGTGCAATCTTCACAAGATTACACCATGGCGAAAGTGCGCATATTGGGGATGTACGGTTCCGACAGTTTCCCGCTGAGCGATGATTATTTACTGAAGCTGAGCAACGGCAATATCCGTGAGCAGCTGGCAGCAAAATACGGCCATGCGCTGCAATTCTACAAAGCTAAAAAATACGATCAGGCACGGGCGATCCTCGAGCCGCTGCTGGCACAAAATCCCGGCAACGAATGGTTGCTGGATTTAGCGACCGATACCGATATCGAGAGCAAACGTGCACCGCAGGCTATTGCGCGTCTGGAACAGGCGGGTGCGGCGACCAGTTCAAATCCGGTACTTCAGCTCAATCTGGCCAACGCTTACCTCGAAGGGGCGAAACCGGCCAATGCCATGAAGATCCTCAACCGCTATACTTTCAATTACCCGGGTGATCCGAATGGATGGGATCTGTTATCTCAGGCAGCTGCGGCGCAGGGTTTGCGTGCGCAGGAACTGGCCGCCAGAGCGGAAAGCATGGCGTTAATAGGCCGTCTGGATCAGGCGATTGAAATGCTGAGCAACGCCAGCGCATTACAAAAACTAGGCAGTCTGGAACAGGCCCGTTACGACGCACGCATCGACCAGCTTCGTCAGTTGCAGGGGCGATTCCGTCAGTATCAGAAAGGCTGATTTCAGCGCCAGAATGGAGAAATTTTAATGCCACATGATGTCGCGATTTACCACAACCCGGCGTGTTCAAAAAGCCGTGAGACCCTGAAATTACTGGAAGCAGAAGGCATTGAGCCGCAGGTGATTTTGTATCTGGAAACTCAGCCGTCGGTGGATAAGCTGAAAGAACTGCTGGGGCTGCTGGGCTTTAGCTCGGCGCGGGAACTGATGCGCAAAGGCGAGCAGATTTATAAGGATCTGAATCTTAAGGATAAAGACCTGAGCGAGGAACAACTGTTACAGGCAATGGCGGATCATCCGCGGCTGATTGAACGTCCGATTGTGGTTGCCAACGGCAAAGCGCGTTTAGGTCGTCCGCCGGAACAGGTGAAAGAGATTTTATAACCCCGCCAGTACATTCGGGTTCGGTTCACGAACCCGGCTGTCCTTTCCCATTAAAGCCTTCCGCTCACAGCCCGAGAATTTCTTTCACGAACGGGATCGTCAGTTTGCGTTGCGCGGTGATAGATGCGCGATCGAGCTGATCGAGCGTCATAAACAGCGTACGCATTTCCCTGTCCAGCCGTTTTAACAGGAAACGGCCCACGTCTTCCGGCAATTCAAAGCCGCGCAGTTTGGCGCGTAACTGCAATGCCTGAAGTTTTTCTTCGTCGGAAAGTGGCTGAAGTTTGTAGATTTGCCCCCAGTCGAGACGGGAAGCCAGATCCGGCAGGCTGAGATTCAGCTGACGCGGAGGACGATCGCCGGTAATAAACAGACGCGTGCGACCGGTTTCAAGAATGCGGTTATAGAGATGGAAAACAGCGGCTTCCCATTCATCATCACCGGCAATGCCTTCAATATTATCGATACACACCAGCGCCAGATGCTCCATGCCGTCCAGCACTTCCGGCACGAAATAAGCCCGCTTGTCTAAAGGCACATACCCCACCGCTTCGCCGCGCTGCGATAATTCTGCGCAAGCTGCGTGTAACAGATGGCTGCGGCCGCCGCCCTCGCGTGACCAGAAATAAATATAGGTGCCGTGTTCCTGATGCAATGCGCTCTGAATGGCAGATAGCAGAGAAGGGTTTTCCCCCGGATAAAAACTGGCAAAGGTTTCATCATCGGGTAGATAAAGTGGCAGGGAAAGCTGTGCCGGCGTATTCAGAAGCACCTCAACCGAAGCGGCATAAAGACCGCAGATGTTGTCACGTCAATAAAAGGAACTGCCGAATTCTAGCAAGGATCCGTCGTGAAATGAACTGTACCCGGTGCAACCGCTTGCGATCCGAGCACCTGACCGGCAAGCAGCTGCCTGACGGTCAGGAATGATCACGGTCAGACTGGCGGATTTTCCCGCTCATCTTCCACGTCAATGATCTTTTCTTCGCCGCGGAAAATCTCAATCACTTTGAACAACAGGCTCAGGAAGATACCGACGATCGTCGCCAGCGCCATGCCTTTCAGCTCAGCAGCACCGATGTGGATCTTCGCTCCGCTGACGCCGATGATCAGGATCACCGCAGTCAGGATCAGGTTCTGCGCTTTGTTGTAATCGACTTTCGATTCAATCAGTACGCGGATCCCCGAAGCGCCAATCACGCCGTAAAGCAGCAGCGAGACGCCGCCCATCACCGGTACCGGCACCGCCTGAATGGCCGCCGCCAGTTTCCCGATACAGGAAAGCAGAATAGCCAGAATTGCCGCGCCGCCGATAACCCAGGTGCTGTAAACCTTGGTGATCGCCATCACGCCGATGTTTTCGCCGTAGGTGGTGTTTGGCGTCGAACCGAAGAAACCTGACAGCACGGTAGAAAGACCGTTCGCCAGCATCGAACGGTGCAAACCCGGATCCCGCAGCAAATCTTTCTTCACGATGTTTGCCGTCACGACCAGATGCCCGACGTGCTCAGCAATCACCACCAGCGCTGCAGGCAGGATGGTGAGGATAGCCACCCATTCAAAACGCGGCGTATAGAAAGTTGGCAGCGCGAACCAGTGTGCGTTTTCAATAGCAGATACATCCACTACGCCCATGAAGAACGAGAGTGCATAACCGACCAGCACGCCAATCAGGATCGGGATAATCGCCAGGAAACCGCGGAACAGTACGGAACCCAGAATCGTCACCGACAGCGTCACCAGAGAAATGGTGATGGTGGTGGAATCCACGGTTGCGCCATCGGCAGGCAGCAATCCGGCCATATTCGCTGCGACACCGGCCAGTTCAAGCCCGATGACAGCCACGATTGCACCCATCGCCGCGGGCGGGAACATCACGTTGATCCAGCCAATCCCGGCTTTCTTAACAATCAGCGCCACCAGACAAAACAGTAAACCGCAGGCAATAAATCCGCCCAGCGCCACTTCATACCCCATCGGCAACAGCAACAGCACAGGTGAAATAAACGCGAAACTCGAGCCGAGATACGCCGGTATCTTCCCTTTACAGACAAATAAATACAGCAAAGTCCCTATGCCATTGAACAGCAGCACCGTCGCCGGGTTTATCTTAAACAGAATGGGAACCAGAACGGTGGCACCAAACATGGCAAACAGATGCTGGAAACTCAGGGGGATTGTCTGCAGCAATGGCGGACGTTCGCTTACCCCGATGACACGACGGGTCATGAATGTGATCCTCTGTAAAAATGGCGGGTAAAAAAATCTCAAAAAAAAGCCGACTGCTTAGTCGGCTTATTGCTAATTGCTTACTTCGTACCAAATATCTTGTCGCCCGCATCACCGAGCCCCGGGATGATGTAGCCTTTCTCGTTGAGCCCCTGATCCACCGAGGCGGTGTAGAGTTCAACGTCCGGGTGCGCGGCTTCGAGAGCGGCGATCCCTTCCGGTGCGGCAACCAGCACCAGCACTTTAATGCTCTGGCAGCCGGCTTTTTTCAGCAGGTCGATGGTGGCAATCATAGAACCACCGGTGGCCAGCATCGGGTCAACGACCAGCGCCAGACGTTCTTCGATGTTAGAAACCAGCTTCTGGAAATACGGCACAGGTTTCAGGGTTTCTTCATCACGGTACACGCCGACGACGCTGATACGCGCACTCGGAACGTGCTCCAGTACGCCTTCCATCATGCCCAGACCGGCACGCAGGATTGGCACGACAGTAATTTTCTTGCCTTTGATCTGATCGATTTCCACCGGGCCATTCCAGCCTTCGATGGTGACTTTTTCAGTTTCTAAATCGGCAGTCGCTTCATACGTCAGCAGACTTCCCACCTCAGAAGCCAGTTCGCGAAAACGTTTCGTGCTGATGTCGTTTTCACGCATCAGGCCCAGCTTGTGTTTCACCAGCGGGTGTTTCACCTCGACGATCTTCATTATTTATTCTCCTAAGGTGGTTGAGCTGCAAAAAAAAAATCGCGAGATTATAACGCCATTTTTTTTGAACGCCATACCAATTAGCCTGATCCAAATCAACTTATCCTTCTTCATTGAAGCCGCAGCTGCGTTAGCGGCTGTCTCTCACCCGAATCACTGACTCAATTCAGCTCATCGGGATTCGCTCGTTTGCTACCTTGCTGCAACGCCAATGACTTCGGCTAAGTGTTGTATCTTTAAGTATAGATAGTGACTCTGAATAAGGCGCTCGCAAACGTTTGCTTCCACTGTTAGAATTGCCCCGCTTTATTCTTCAACCACCAACCCAAACCGCCGTGGGGACTTCGCAGTGACCGACAAAACCTCTCTCAGCTATAAAGACGCAGGCGTAGATATCGATGCCGGTAACGCATTGGTAGATCGCATTAAAGGTGTAGTAAAACAGACCCGTCGCCCGGAAGTTATGGGTGGATTAGGGGGTTTTGGTGCTCTCTGCGCGCTGCCGCAAAAATATCGTGAACCCGTGCTGGTTTCGGGTACCGACGGCGTTGGCACTAAGCTGCGTCTGGCGATGGATTTAAAGCGCCACGATACTATCGGTATCGACCTGGTCGCGATGTGCGTCAACGATTTGATCGTTCAGGGCGCTGAACCCCTCTTCTTCCTCGACTATTACGCCACCGGCAAACTGGACGTCGATATCGCCGCCAGTGTGATCACCGGTATTGCAGAAGGCTGTAAACAGTCTGGCTGTGCGTTAGTCGGCGGCGAAACCGCTGAAATGCCGGGCATGTACCACGGCGAAGATTACGACGTCGCCGGATTCTGTGTTGGCGTAGTGGAAAAATCAGAAATTATCGATGGCAGCAAAGTGGCTGACGGCGATGTGCTGATCGGCCTCGCCGCCAGTGGCCCGCACTCCAACGGTTACTCCCTGGTGCGCAAAATTCTGGAAGTCAGCAACACTGACCCGGAAACCACCACGCTGGCAGGCAAATCCCTGGCCGATCACCTGCTGGCACCGACCAAAATTTACGTGAAGTCGATCCTCAATCTGATCGAAAACGTGGACGTTCACGGTATCGTTCACCTGACCGGTGGCGGCTTCTGGGAAAACATTCCGCGCGTACTGCCGGAAAACACTCAGGTCATCATCGAAGAAGCCAGCTGGCAGTGGCCGGACGTCTTCACCTGGTTGCAGACTACCGGTAACGTCAGCCGTCACGAAATGTACCGCACCTTTAACTGTGGCGTGGGCATGGTGGTCGCACTTCCGGCAGAACTTGCCGACCAGGCCATTGCTTTACTGAATGACAAGGGTGAAAAAGCGTGGAAAATTGGCTATGTTAAGGCCTCTGACTCCGCTGAGCGCGTCGTTATTGAGTAATCAGTCAGGTCACTCTATTCACTGAAGACGACAGGTAGGGATATGAAAAGGATTGTGGTTCTGGTATCGGGCGAGGGAAGCAACTTACAGGCCCTGATCGATGCCTGCCAGCAGGGACGAATCAACGCAGAAATCAGTGCAGTCTTCAGTAATAAAATCGCTGCATACGGGCTTGAAAGAGCCCGTTTAGCCGATATTCCGGCACATGCGCTGGATGTAAAAGCTTACGAAGATCGCATCGCCTTTGACGTTGCACTGGCTGACGCTATTGAAATCTTTAAGCCCTCTCTGGTGGTTCTCGCCGGTTACATGCGGATCCTGAGCGCCGAATTCGTTCAGCGTTTTGCGGGGCGCATGATTAACATCCACCCTTCCCTGCTGCCGAAATATCCGGGTTTGCATACTCACCGTCAGGCGATTGAAAATCAGGATGCCGAACACGGCACGTCCGTACATTTCGTGACGGAAGAACTTGATGGCGGCCCGGTAATTTTACAGGCCAAAGTGCCGGTTTTTGCTGAGGATACGGAAGAAGAGCTGGTTGCCCGCGTGCAAACGCAGGAACACAGCATTTATCCGCTGGTGGTCAGCTGGTTTGTTGACGGACGTTTATCACTGCAAAACGGTCAGGCGTTTCTGGATAACAAACCGCTTTCTGAACGCGGATACGCAGAAGATTAATCTGTACTTGCCTCACGATTTCACTATAAACCGGCCACGTGCCGGTTTTTTATTTTCCGTCATTTGACATTTGTTTACATTTTACCCGATATAATGCACATCCCGGCGCACGTTTAAACGTCGTTTGTGCGCCGACCTTCATCTGAAACACAGTTGTTTCAGACCTCATATTTACGAAGGTTACCCTCATAAAACGGCTTTTATAGTTGAGGAACACCCCATGTTTAGCCATAACAGCGTCAGATTACGTCCACTGGAAAAGGACGACCTGTCGTTTGTTCACCGTCTTGATAATAACGCCAGCATCATGCGTTACTGGTTTGAAGAACCTTACGAGGCTTTCGTCGAACTGACCGACTTGTATCACAAGCACATCCATGACCAGAGCGAACGCCGCTTTATTATAGAATTCGAAAGCGGACCGGTCGGCTTAGTGGAGCTGGTGGAAATTAATCATATTCACCGCCGCGCGGAATTTCAGATAATCATTGACCCGCAACATCAGGGCAAAGGCTTTGCCGGTGATGCCGTGCGTCTGGCGATGGATTATGCCTTCTCAGTTCTGAACCTCTACAAACTGTATTTAATCGTCGATAAAGAAAATAAAAAGGCGATCCACATTTACAGCAAATTAGGGTTTGAGATCGAAGGTGAACTGAAACAGGAATTCTTTGTGAACGGTGAATACCGCAGTGCCATCCGCATGTGTATTTTCCAGCCGCAATTCCTGGCGAAGTACAAAACCAAACCGGTTCAGGTCAAAACTGAATCACTGATTGGCGCCAGCGCGGTGTAGTTTAGTGCGGTGTAGTTTAGTGCTGTATAGTTTAGTGCTGTACAGTTTAGCGCAGTAAAAATCAGGCCATACTTTACCGGTGAGGGGAAAAGAACTCCTTCACCGGTAAGACTTTTCCTGCCTTTTTCTCTCATTTATTCCCCTGATATAAACTCTCCTGAAATCATCCCCAGTTATGTTGGACTTTCCTGTCAATCTTTCGCAATATTGATAGCAGACACTAGGCCCCTCTCACTGACAACTTCCTGTTGCGCTGACCTGAAAATATGGCCCGTAACACGAGGAATAAGCTGAGCTAAATTGCGGTGTTTTCGGGCAAATTTGCCTGTATGGGCCAGGTTGCAAGCTAAATGAACGGAGTGAAAATGGGTCAGGAAAAGCTTTATATCGAGAAAGAACTAAGCTGGCTGTCCTTCAATGAGCGCGTGTTGCAGGAAGCGGCAGACAAAAGCAATCCTCTGATCGAACGGATGCGTTTTTTAGGGATCTACTCCAATAATCTGGATGAGTTCTATAAAGTCCGTTTTGCCGATTTAAAGCGACGGATCCTCATCAGTGAAGAACAAGGCTTTCTGGGTGCTTCCCGTCATTTACTGAAAAAAATTCAGGCGAAAGTTCTGCGTATTGATCAGGAATTTGACAGCCTTTACAACGATTTGCTGCTGGAAATGGCGCGTAATCAGATCTTCCTGATTAACGAACGGCAGGTTTCTGAGAATCAGCAAGCCTGGTTGCGTCAGTATTTCAAACATCATCTGCGCCAGCACATCACGCCCATTCTGATTAATCACGACACCAATCTGGTGCAGTTCCTCAAAGACGATTACACCTATCTGGCGGTCGAAATTATCCGTGGCGAAGAAATTCACTATGCGCTGCTGGAAATTCCTTCAGATAAAGTGCCGCGCTTCGTCAATCTGCCGCCGGAAGCTCCGCGCCGCCGCAAGCCAATGATCCTGCTTGATAACATTTTGCGTTATTGCCTGGACGATATTTTCAAAGGCTTCTTTGATTACGACGCGCTGAATGCCTATTCGATGAAAATGACCCGTGATGCCGAATACGATCTGGTCACGGAAATGGAATCGAGCCTGCTGGAACTGATGTCATCGAGCCTGAAACAGCGTCTGACTGCCGAGCCGGTGCGTTTTGTTTATCAGCGCGATATGCCCGATGAAATGGTCGAATTACTGCGCGGCAAGTTGGGTATCTCGAACTATGATTCCGTGATCGCCGGTGGCCGTTACCATAACTTCAAAGATTTCATCAGTTTCCCGAATGTCGGTAAAGCCAATCTGGTCAACCGCCCTCTGCCACGCCTGCGCCATTTATGGTTCGATAAATTCCGCAACGGCTTTGCGGCGATCCGCGAGCAGGATGTGCTGCTGTATTATCCGTATCATACGTTTGAACACGTGCTGGAGCTGCTGCGCCAGGCGTCGTTCGATCCGAACGTTTTATCCATAAAAATTAATATTTACCGCGTTGCGAAAGATTCACGCATCATCGAATCGATGATCCACGCGGCGCACAACGGTAAGAAAGTGACCGTCGTCGTCGAACTTCAGGCGCGCTTTGATGAAGAAGCCAACATTCACTGGGCGAAACGTCTGACAGAAGCCGGTGTACACGTTATTTTCTCTGCGCCGGGCCTGAAAATTCACGCAAAACTCTTTCTTATTTCCCGCCGCGAAGGCGATGAAATTGTCCGCTATGCTCATATTGGGACCGGTAACTTTAACGAGAAAACCGCCCGCCTTTATACCGACTATTCGCTGCTCACCGCGGATGCGCGCATCACCAACGAAGTCCGCCGGGTGTTTAACTTTATTGAGAACCCTTACCGTCCGGTCTCTTTCGAACATCTGATGGTGTCGCCGCAAAACTCGCGCGACATGTTGTATCGCCTGATCGACAAAGAAATTGCCAATGTACAGGCTGGCGGCACAGGCGGTATTACGCTGAAAATCAATAATCTGGTGGATAAAGGACTGATCGACCGCCTGTACGTCGCGTCTAACGTCGGGGTGAAAATCCGTTTACTTATCCGCGGTATGTGTTCGCTGGTCCCTAATTTACCGGGCTTTAGCGAAAACATTCAGGTGACCAGTATTATTGACCGCTATCTTGAGCACGACCGTGTTTATGTCTTTGAAAATGGTGGCGATACCAAAGTATTCCTGTCTTCTGCTGACTGGATGACCCGTAATATCGATTACCGAATTGAGGTAGCTGTCGCCCTGCTCGATCCACGCCTTAAACAGCGCGTTCTGGATATTCTCGAACTGCTGTTTAGTGACACGGTAAAAGCCAGAGTGATTGATAAAGAACTGAGCAACCGGTATGTTCCACGCGGAAATCGTCGCAAAGTGCGTGCGCAGCTGGCGATTTACGAATATCTGAAAGATCTGGAACAACAAAGTCAGCAAGCCTGAATCTCTGGAGCGCTACACAACTATGCCCCTTAAAAACAGCCCAATGAACGCCAAGCCACAGGAAATTGCGGCTATCGATCTCGGATCGAACAGTTTCCATATGGTCATCGCGCGCGTGGTTAACGGCGCGATGCAGGTCTTAGGTCGCCTGAAACAACGCGTTCATCTGGCCGATGGTCTCGACAATAAAAGTGTGCTCAGTGAAGAAGCCATGCAACGTGGGCTGGATTGCCTGGCTTTATTTGCAGAACGTCTGCAAGGTTTTCCGGACAGCAACGTCACCATCGTCGGCACGCATACCCTGCGTCAGGCGGTGAACGCCGAGGAGTTCCTCAGGCGTGCGAAAGAAGTGATCCCCTACCCGATTGAAATTATTTCCGGACAGGAAGAAGCCCGTCTGATTTTTATGGGTGTTGAACACACGCAGCCGGAAAAAGGTCGCAAGCTGGTCATCGACATCGGGGGCGGTTCTACGGAACTGGTCATCGGCGAAGATTTCGAACCTTTGCTGGCAGAAAGCCGCCGTATGGGCTGTGTCAGTTTTGCGCAGATGTTTTTCCCGGAAGGCGAAATCAGTCGCAGCAACTTCAAACGCGCGCAACTCGCTGCCGCACAGAAGCTGGAAACACTGGCCTGGCAGTACCGTCTGCAAGGCTGGCAGTATGCGCTGGGCGCGTCCGGCAGTATCAAAGCGGCTTACGAAGTGCTGGTCGCAATGGGGGAGAAAGACGGACTGATCACCCCTGAACGTCTCGAAATGTTGACCGAAGCGGTGCTGGATTTCAAAAAATTCAGTGATCTGGATTTACCGGGCTTATCAGAAGACCGTCAGTCAGTGTTTGTGCCGGGACTGGCGATTTTGCGTGGCGTATTTGATGCGCTGGCTGTCAAAGAACTGCGTCTTTCAGACGGCGCGCTGCGTGAAGGTGTGCTGTATGAGATGGAGGGTCGTTTCCGTCATCAGGACATCCGCACGCGTACCGCAAAAAGTCTGGCCGACCATTACAATATCGACCGGGAACAGGCACGCCGCGTGCTGGAAACCACCGAGCAGCTATACAGCCAGTGGTTAGCGCAAAATACCAAACTGGTGCAGCCACAGCTGGAATCACTGCTGAAATTCAGCGCCATGCTGCATGAAGTGGGTCTGAGCATTAACCACTCCGGAATGCATCGCCACTCTTCTTATATCCTGCAAAATACTAATTTGCCGGGCTTTAATCAGGAACAGCAAACGCTGCTGGCGACGCTGGTACGTTTCCATCGTAAAGCCATCAAGCTGGAAGAATTGCCACGCCTGAATCTGTTTAAGAAGAAACACTACATTCCTCTTATTCAGCTGTTGCGTCTTGGCGCATTACTCAATAACCAGCGCCAGTCCACAACCACGCCGGAATCCCTGCGGTTATCTACCGATGATAATCACTGGACGCTGCGTTTCCCGGCCGGATATCTGGCGCAGAACAACCTGGTTCAGCTGGATTTTGAAAAAGAACAAAGCTACTGGGATGACGTCACGGGCTGGAAACTGATGCTCGAAGAAGAAGACGGCGCAGCGGAAGACTAATTCGTTTGTCGCTATAAAAAAGCCCTCCGGCACAACGTGCTCAGAGGGCTTTTTATTTTCTATGCCCCAATCACCCGCGAAATCAGGTAGCAGGGAAATCGAGCAATGTGGCCAGTGGCTCCGGTTTACCCACCAGATATCCCTGCATGTAATCGACGCCCAGCGCATGGAGCGCGGCTTTCTGTTCTTCCGTCTCCACATACTCCGCCACAATAGACAGATGCTTCATACGTGCGACCTGGCAGATAGATTGCACAATGTAAGCATCCAGTGAATCGGTGAGCATATTGCGCACAAAACTGCCGTCAATTTTCAGGATGTCGGCTTGAATAGCTTTCAGACGTCCGTAACTGGCGTAACCGGTGCCGAAATCGTCTATTGCAATCCGGCAGCCATAAGCACGCAGTTCCCGCATCGCGAAGTCGGCATATTTCATATTCTGCAAAAGATGCGATTCGGTGACTTCCAGTACGATCTGGAACGGCTCAATTTCATATTCCAGCATCAGCGATTTAAAATCGCGGGTAAACGTCGGACGACATAACGTCGATGGCGTGAAATTCACGGCAAAACGCAGGCTCGGCAGACGTACACGGTTCTGATTAATAAACATCAGCGCATGCCGGAGTACCCACATATCCATCTGATAAGACAGCCCGAATTCGTGAACCACCGGCAGGAATTTATCCGGCGTGATCAGGGTATCCTGCGAACCATCAAACATGCGCAGCAGGATTTCGTAATAGCTGTCGCCGCGAACACCCAGTATCGGCTGAGCCATCAGCACAAAACGGTCGTCATCTAACGCACGCTGAATTTTGTGCAGCATGTCGACTTTGTCTCTGATCTCCAGCTGAACCTGACTGTGGTCGCTTTTATTCGACTCAGGCTGACCGGTGGTCAGTGAAACTTCTGCAATACCACTGAGTTCACCCAGCAAAATAGGCAGATGCTCGACTGGCGAATATACCGTGCAGTACGACAAACCAATGTTGGGATGCAACGGCAACCCGTTCCAGAGCAGGCGGAAATCCTCGAGATAATCATGCAGCCCCTGCAATTTCATATCTGCATCTTCACAGTTCAGGCGCAGAACCAGATCATAGCCGGGTAAGTGATACACACGCTCGCCGGACTGAAGGAAAGGTTTGAGCCCGACCGCCAGTTGCTGTTTGAACTGGATCCGCAGCTGCATCCCGTAGTTACGGCTGAGAACGTCCATATCCGACACGCGGATGAAACAAAGCATGGAACGCGGATGGCGGGCTAAATCGCGGTTAAAGGCACGCAGATTAGGCAAACCAAACACCGGATCCAGCAAGGCGGCTGATCTGAATTTTTTCATCAGCAGTCGCTGGCGCGAAGAAAGCGCCGACATCAGCAACAGCGTAATGGTGTAAACCAGCATCAGTGCTGAGACAAAGACCAGATTATGAACAAAGCCGGTTTCTGAGATAAACCCCTGATAATTGTAGAATAATACAGTGAGCGTAATACTCCATACGATACTGATGAAGTAATAGCCATAGCGTAACGCCCCGAACAGCATCACAGGGAAAAGCAGCGTCAGGGTGTAGTCACTCAGCAAAATTTTTGTGAACGGCTCGCTTATACTGGGCACGCTGAGCAGCGTGACCATGGTGGCCATGACCAGAAACCAGACCACCATTTCGGTGGTTTTCACGCCCGGCGCCCGTTGCTTACGCAACATCATCCGCAACACGCGCCAGTAACGGGGCTGACGAATCATGCGGATCACCAGGTAAATGACGTGCGAATTGAGCAAAATGCCGATGATCATCGCCTGCAAATTGATGAGTGTCCGCAACGTCACAAAATCAGCCGTGACCAGCCCCAGATAACCCGGCAGCAACCCGCTTTCCACCACAATCTGCAGTACGGTCATGAAGAAGACTGTGAGGAACACCAGCAACCAGCCGACACGCATCCACGCCAGATTCATCAGACCTAATGGCGCCGACCAGCGATTTCCGGCCTGCCAGCGGTATCCGAGCCAGGCCAGAAAAAGAGAGGTGAAATAAATAACCGTCAGCAACGTCGCCATTTCTGCGCCGACCCTGAAATAATAACGCAGGAACAACGTCAGGACGATCCCGGGTAATGCAGCCCAGTCAAATACCATCAGCAGCGCAACACACGTCGCCAACGGCATATAAATCAGATAGGTGCGACCTTCAGGCAAGAATATGATCGGAGAAAGCCATGAGGTAACGGGGATCAAGACCAGCGCGCAAATGATGGGAAGTCCCCACCATTTATGGCGAATCTCATGCCAGGAAAAAATTTTACGCATTCAGTCCATCTAAGTTTTGCGCATGAACTTCATGCCGCGGTGAGTGATTCATCGTGTAACGGACGCCAGACAAGCTGGCTGACAACCGCAGTTGCAGACGTCGTCTAAAATTATCGTAGTAAAAACGTCACTTCACACAAAATAACTGAAGAAAAAAGAATACAGCGGAGGTCAGAGTACAACGCTTCAAAATAAGACTGAATTCTAATGTTACTTATCTTAAATCCCTTGATGCAGATCATTAAACACAATCTTTGTGTTTTAACGTAAAAATCATCTTAAACAAATTCATCGCGTGACTAACAAAATGGTTTTTATATCCAGTGATATAGAATAATCCCAGGAAAAAGGAAAATTACTCGTTTACAAAAATGGACGTTACGGAAATTCGCCTTTATTTGATTATCTGGCTGCTCGTTTAGATGTGTTATATATTGTAAACGTTATCATTTGCAGCTCTTCATCCTTCCACCGGAGCAACGATTTACTTAAGCGATAAAATTATGTCTCGAAAAACCAACATCACAATGACGAAAATCGTTTTATCGATCAGCTTCATTATTTTGTTAGGACGTCTGGTCTATTCCGGTATCGGCGCGTATTCCCATCATCAGAACCAAAAACAACAGCAAACAGATGGGCAAACTGTCGCACCTCAGGAACCGACTTCCGACAAAACTTGTACCGGCACACTCAAAACCTGCCGCTACCATAAGGACTAAGGATCCCGAATGTCTGCCGAAAAACCAAAAAGTTACGGTCAAAAACTCGCCGAGAGTCGTGGCCGGATCCTCGATCTCCTGCTTAACACCGATGATCTTGCTGACAGCATTCTCGGTGAAGAAATTGACGTTGATGATGCCACCCGCGCCAGGCTGATGGATTACACCGCGGAGCTGAGCTCGCGGGTGCAGAAACTCCATGCCGCTGACGTGGCGGATGTGCTGGAAGCGTTACCCATTCACGAACGCCTTGCGTTGTGGCGGTTGGTTGAACCCGCTGCCCGCGGTAAGGCGCTGGTCGAAGTCTCTGAAACCGTCTGGGACAGTCTCATTGAGGAAATGAGCGACAAGGATCTGCTGAAAACCATGTCTCTGCTGGATGTGGATGATCAGGTCTATCTGGCCGAATATCTGCCGCGTGACCTGACGGGCCGCGTGCTTACCTCACTGGATCCGCGTCAGCGCGATAAAGTGCGCGAGGTGATGAAATTCAATAAAGAGTGCGTCGGCAGGATCATGGACTTCGAGCTGCTGACGGTTCGCCCTGATGTTTCTCTCGGCACCGTGCAGCGCTTTCTGCGCCTGAATAAAGCTATCCCGGAAGCGTCCGATAAGCTGTTTATCACTGACCGTAAAAACACGTTATTAGGCGAACTGCCACTGACGGCGATTTTGCTGAACCCGCCGCATACGCTGGTTTCAGACGTCATGGTCACCGATCTCACCAGTTTTGAGCCGGAAGATAAAGCCGAAGACGCCGCCAGTGCGTTCGAACGTTATGACCTGATCACCGCGCCGGTGGTGGACAAAAAAGGCAAGCTGATGGGACGTCTGACGGTGGAAGAAATCGTCGATTTCGTCAATAACGACACCGACAGCAATTTACGCCGCATGGGGGGGCTGAGCCCGGAAGAGGATGTCTTTTCACCGGTCACTAAAGCGGTGCGTAACCGCTGGGCGTGGCTGGCGATCAATCTGTGTACGGCCTTCGTTGCGTCGCGCGTGATCGGTTTGTTTGAACATACGATTTCACAACTGGTGGCGCTGGCTGCCCTGATGCCAATTGTTGCCGGCATCGGCGGGAATACAGGCAATCAAACCATCACCATGATTGTCCGCGGACTGGCCCTGCACCATGTCCAGCTCGGTAACCTGAAGTTCCTGATGTTCAGGGAACTGGGCGTCGCGCTGATTAACGGCCTCGTCTGGGGCGGACTGATGGGCGTGGTGACCTGGCTGCTGTACAGCGACTGGGAAATGGGCGCCGTAATGACGCTGGCGATGGTGCTGAACCTGCTGCTGGCAGCGCTGATGGGCGTGGTTATTCCGCTGACCATGGTGCGTCTGGGGCGCGACCCTGCGGTCGGTTCCAGCGTGATGATAACCGCCCTGACAGATACCGGCGGATTCTTTATCTTCCTCGGCCTCGCCACCATTTTTCTGCTCTGACCCTCTTATTCCGGCCATCCGGCCGGAATATTCGTCAACTATTCCAACGTAACGTAAAATTTATATTAATAATTAGTCACGCTTTTCCGATACTGATAACGATACTGATAGTACGTGTCATTGTTTGTGCTCATGGTGACGCCTGAGTGATAAAAAATACAAAAACGACCATCACTACAACTGTTCTGGATCCAAACACCAGTCAGAAAAAGGTTTTCACCGTGGAAAAAAGCAAACCACCCTCGATCACGATAAGCCGGGCGAACTGGACATCTCACGTACTGTTAGGCATTTCTGTCTGCCTGCTGGCGCTCGCCTGTATGAGCGTGATCCAGAAATCGTCCAGCCTTGCAGGCTTGTGGCTGCCAACAGCGCTGATGATCCCGGTTCTGTTTCGCCATCGCTACCGCGACTGACTGCCATTACTGTGTGCCAGCGCATTGGGCATTGCAGCGGCACATTCCGTTCTGGGCACGCCTTTCCTGCGCTATCTGCCTTATCTGCTTAACAATCTTTTTGAAGCTGCATTTTGCGCGGCATTGTTGCGGCGATTGTTGCCGGAGCAGGATCCCCTTACCGGCCTCGGTTACTGGGTCAGATTCCTGATGGTTGCAGTCATTTTCTGTCCGCTGGTCAGCGCCTTGATCATGATCCTGTTTATCCTGAACATTCAATCGCCGGTGGAATTGCAAAGTCGTTTTGCCACCTGGTTCATGTCTGAAGCTGTCGCAATCCTGGCGCTTACCCCGCTCGGGCTGGTTTATCAGCGCGGTTATTTCAGGAAAAACCTGACTTCCGGGCGTTTTTTCGGATTGCTTCTGACGCTCATCATCACGCTGGCGGCAGGTTTTCTGGCGCTCAAATGGCTGCCTTATACCTTCGCTTTTATCACCATTCCGCTGTTGTGGTGCGCCATCCGTTTACCCCGCATTGAAGCGTTCATTATTTTCCTGTCGATGACGCTGATGATCGCTTTGCTGCACACCAGCGGCATTGTTTCCGTGCAGCCGCATACCGTCGTGCAAATTCCTCAGGGGCTGATTTTCCTGCCACTGCTGCTGATCCTGACTCCAGCAAACGCCATGGCGATGGCAATGCACGCCCTGCGCGCGGAGAAATCGCATATCACGCAAAGTGAAAATCGTTTTCGCAACGCGATGGAATACTCGGCAATCGGCATGGCGCTGGTATCCCCGCAAGGCAGGCTGCTGCAGGTCAATAAATCGCTGTGTAATCTGCTGGGGTATGAAGCGGAATATCTCACCACGCTGACCTTCCAGGAAATTACTTATCAGGAGGATTTGGGCAAGGATCTGGCGATGCTGGAGCAACTGCTTAACGATGAAATCCAGACCTACACCATGGAAAAACGTTACCTGTGTCGTAACGGAGAAGTGATTTGGGCTTTACTCGCCGTGTCGCTGGTGCGCGATGAAGAACACAATCCGCTGTATTTCATTTCTCAGATTGAAGATATCAACGAGCTCAAACATACCGAAATGACCAATAAGCGTCTTTCGGAAGCGCTGCATGAAGAGAAAGAACTCATGCACATCACCCTCAATTCCATCAACGAGGCGGTGATTTCCACCGACCGGAATATGAATATCACGTTCATGAATCCGGTAGCGGAGAAAATGACCGGATGGACCGAGGAACAGGCGCAGGGCCAGCCGGTGAACCGCATTGTACTCATCAGCAAAGGGCAGGATGGTCCGCTAATCGACAATCTGCTGCACTTTGATATCAACGAAAATCTTCACTCTTCCGTTGAGCGTTCGCTGGTGTTGCACGGCCATCATACCGGTCTGTTTGATGTCCAGCTGGCGGTGTCTCCGCTGCGTACGTTAAAAGATGAACCGATCGGCATCGTGCTGGTATTGCAGGACGTCAGCAGATCGCGCGAACTGATGCGCAGGCTGAGCTACAGCGCGTCCCACGATTTACTGACCGGATTGTCGAACCGTGGCAGTTTCGAATCCAGCCTGAAAAAAGCACTGAATCTGATAGCCACTGCGCATCAGTCGCACTGTCTGGCGTTTATCGATCTGGATCATTTCAAAGCGATTAATGACACGGCCGGGCATGCCGCAGGTGACGAACTGTTACGTCAGATCAGTACGCTGATGCAGGAACACATCCGTAACAGTGACCGCCTCGCGCGGCTGGGCGGTGATGAGTTTGCGCTGATCTTATTTGATTGTCCGGTGGAACAGGGTTTGAACACCCTCTCGAAACTGGTGAGTGAAATCAATCAGTTCGAATTTATCTGGGAAGACAAAATTTACCGCATCGGTGCCAGCGCCGGCTTAACGAAGATGACTGACCCCACCGTCAGCGGCAGCGAATACATGGCACAGGCGGATAAGGCCTGTTATACCGCGAAAAATAACGGACGGGGACGGGTTTTCCGCTATGAGCCGCAACAAAAAACCGCCAGCGTTCATACCGACGACAGCATTTTCCCGCCTGAAAAACCTTAGCCGACACGGATTAAGGCATATCCGGTTGCCAGTCGTTATTAAACCATAAATGCAGCGTGGCGTAGGTACGCCACGGTTTCCACACTTCGGCATAGCGGGCAATTTTCCCCGGCGTCATGCCCGGAAAACGCTGTTTAATCAGATAATCACCGCCAAGAAAAACATCCGGCGCAGACCACGCCCGCATCGCCACATAACTGGCCGTCCAGCTGCCAATTCCCGGCATACCCAGCAGTAACCGCACACCTTCCTGCACATCGGTAATGTCATCGAGCGGCAACCGCCCTTCTTCCACTGCCTGCGCAATATTGATCAGACAGGCTGCGCGTTTGGCCTGCACGCCGATACCGCGTAAATCATCGACCGTTAATTTCGCCATCGCCGCCGGAGACGGAAACAAATGTGTCAGCGCCGCGAACGGCGTGCTCACCGGCTCGCCCCATTTTTCGGTCAGCCGGGTTGCCAGCGTCGCGGCCATTTTCACACTGACCAGTTGCCCGAGAATGGCCCTGACCGTCAGCTCAAAACGGTTGATGCAGCCCGGCAGACGTAATCCCACGGCGTTTTCAGCCAGCGGACCTAAACCCTCAGCGATAAGTAATGGCTGCGCATCGAGATCAAGTAAACGCCGCACCTGCTTTGCCACGCTATCCGTCACCGGCTCAAGCGACGGCGAAATCTCAAGTTCGACGCTGTTAATGTCCGCCAAAGGCCGCAGCCGCAACCAGCCGGTCAGCCGCACGCCGTTGTGTATTACCGCCAGCGTCCGCTGATAATAGTCGCCGTCCTGCTGCTCGATGCCCTGCAACGCACGCGCACCGAGAAACGCCGTCATCCACTGCCAGTCATACGGAGGCTGATACGTCAGAAGCATTTGGGTCACAGGATGATCCTTATAAAAAAGCCTCCCGGAAGGAGGCTATATGTCTCGCATCTCCAAAATAACTGGAGTTGCAGCAAGGCGGCAAGTGAACGAATCCAACGCTGCTGCGGCTTCAGGTATGAAGGAGATTATTTACGACGCCAGGTGGTGCCGTTCGCGCCGTCTTCTAACACGATGCCCATTTCATTCAGACGATCGCGCGCTTTATCCGCCATACCCCAGTCTTTGCTGGCGCGGGCATCGTTACGCTGTTTGATCAACGCTTCGATTTCAGCAACTTCATCGTCGTTATCCGCCTGCGCTCCGGATTTCAGGAACTGCTCCGGATCCTGCTCCAGCAAGCCCAGCACGCCCGCCAGCTGACGCAGTTCTGCTGCCAGACCGTTGGCCGCCGCCATATCTTCCGCTTTCAGGCGGTTGATGTCGCGCGCCATATCGAACAGCACGGAATAGGCTTCCGGCGTGTTGAAATCGTCGTCCATTGCCGCACGGAAACGCGCCACGAAAGCCTCACCACCGGCTGGCGTTGCACTAACGTCCGTGCCGCGCAGCGCGGTATACAGACGTTCCATCGACGTACGTGCCAGTTTCAGGTTCTCTTCGCTGTAGTTCAGCTGGCTGCGGTAATGGCCAGACATCAGGAAGTAACGCACGCTTTCGGCGTCGTAATATTTCAGCACATCGCGCACGGTAAAGAAGTTATCCAGTGACTTGGACATCTTTTCGCGGTCGATCATCACCATGCCGGAGTGCATCCAGGTGTTGACGTACGGGCCGTCGTGCGCGCAGCTGGACTGAGCAATTTCGTTTTCGTGGTGCGGGAACATCAGGTCAGAACCGCCGCCGTGGATATCGAAATGCGCGCCAAGCTGTTTGCAGTTCATAGCAGAACATTCGATATGCCAGCCAGGACGACCTTCGCCCCACGGTGACGTCCAGCTCGGTTCACCCGGCTTGGACATTTTCCACAGCACGAAGTCCATCGGATTGCGTTTCACATTGGCTTCAACTTCAACGCGTGCGCCTGCCTGCAACTGATCCAGATCCTGACGGGATAACACGCCGTAATCAGGATCGCTCTCCACCCAGAACATCACGTCGCCGTTCGATGCCACATACGCGTGGTCACGGTCGATCAGCTTCTGCACGATATCGATGATTTCGTGAATGTGCCCGGTGGCACGTGGCTCAGAATCCGGCGGCAAAATGTTCAGTGCAGCAAAATCCGCGTGCATTTCGGCGATCATACGATCGGTCAATGCCATAAAGGTTTCGCCATTCTCCGCGGCACGTTTAATGATTTTGTCGTCGATATCGGTAATGTTACGCACGTATTTCAGGTCATAACCGACGTAACGCAGGTAACGCGACACCACGTCGAAAGAGACAAAGGTGCGGCCGTGGCCGATATGACACAGGTCGTAAACAGTGATCCCACACACGTACATCCCGACTTTACCGGCATGAATTGGCTTGAATTCCTCTTTTTGGCGACTCAGGGTATTAAAAATCTTCAGCATCAGGCTATTCCGTGTGTTGGGCGTAGAAAATGACGTTGGCGCATTTAAGCGACACTAACGGCCATAATATAACGAAAATGATTTCACCGAAACGGCATAAGGCCGCCGGACGGGCTTTAGTGGTCATAAAGGCGCTGCTGACGGCAACTTTTGAGTTATGGTATAAGAAAAGGCTATAGTAGCCGCTCTGACACAGAGCACACATCAACATTAGCAGGATGATAATTATGGTCACTTTCCACACCAACCACGGCGACATCGTCATTAAAACTTTCGCTGACAAAGCGCCAGCCACGGTTGAAAACTTCCTGAACTATTGCCGTAAAGGCTTCTACGACAACACAATTTTCCACCGTGTGATTAACGGCTTCATGATCCAGGGCGGCGGTTTTGAGCCAGGCATGAACCAGAAAAACACCGATGCACCTATCGATAACGAAGCAGACAACGGCCTGAAAAACACCAAAGGCACGCTGGCGATGGCGCGTACCAACGATCCACATTCTGCTACCGCACAGTTCTTCATCAACGTAACTGACAACGACTTCCTGAACCACAGCGGCAAAAACGCACAGGGTTGGGGTTACTGCGTATTCGCAGAAGTGGTTGAAGGTCAGGACGTGGTTGACGCGATCAAAGCCGTCAAAACGGGCCGCAGCGGTATGCACCAGGACGTTCCAAAAGAAGATGTTGTGATCAAAAGCGTGACAGTCAGCGAATAACCGACGTTTTTAAGAACACGTCGGCATGACCACGTTTTTTATCGCAGATATCCATCTTTGCGCACAGGAACCGGCAATCACTGCCGGTTTCCTTCGTTTTCTACGTGAAGATGCGCCACAGGCCGATGCTCTGTACATTCTCGGCGACCTTTTCGAAGCCTGGATTGGCGACGACGATCCGCAGCCGCTTCACGCAGAAATCTCCGCCGCACTGAATCATTTGCACCAGCAAGGCGTGCCCTGCTTCTTTATTCACGGCAACCGCGATTTTCTGCTCGGCAGACGTTTCGCCCGCGACAGCCTGATGACGTTGCTGCCGGAGAAAAAAGTGCTCGAGCTGTATGGCCGTCGCATCCTGATCCTGCACGGCGACACGCTGTGTACCGACGATGTCGCGTATCAAAACTTCCGCAAAAAAGTCCACAATCCGTTTATCCAGAAACTTTTCCTGATGCTGCCACTGAAATGGCGACTGGGTATTGCTGCCAGAATGCGCGCTAACAGTAAGGCGTCGAATCAGGGTAAATCACTGGAGATTATGGATGTGAACCCGCAGGCGGTGGTCAGCGAAATGCAGATGGCTGGCGTCGAGTGGATGATCCACGGTCACACCCATCGCCCGGCGATCCACGATGTGCCGCTGGAAAACAAAACCGGCCACCGCGTGGTACTCGGCGCATGGCATGAAGAAGGTTCGATGGTGAAAGTCACTGCCGATAACGTCGAGCTGATCAGCTTCCCGTTGTAGTCACCTCAACGTTACCCGAAATAATTTGAGTTGCTGGAAGGCGACAAGCTCATGAATCCCCGGGAGCTTAGCTGACTAAGTGACCGGGGTGAATGAGCGCAGTCAACGCATCAGCAGCCCGAAGTATGAAGGGTAACGGGTACGCCTGAATGGAAGCGGAACTGTTCGTCTGGTGTAAGAATTAATTCCGCTTCAATCCTGCCAAACTCCTCTACCCGCTCACTGATATCCGTTCCGGCATATTGCTCTGCCAGCGCCAGATAATCGGCAAAATGGCGTGATTCAGATCGCAGCAGCGAAGTGTAAAAACGCGACAAGGTTTCATCGAGATGCGGCGCTATTTTGGCAAAACGCTCACAGGAGCGCGCTTCGATATAAGCGCCGATAATCAGCCGGTCGACCAGAATGTTCAGGTCATCGTGATGGCGGGTATGTTTAATCATGCCGCTTGCGTAGCGCGACGGTGAAAGCTGGGTGTAGGTGATATTGCGTTTTTGCATGATTTCCACCACTTGTTCAAAGTGATGAAGCTCTTCACGCGCCAGACGCGCCGCACAAAATAGCAGTTCGGTGCGATCCAGATATTTCGTCATCAGGCTCATCGCCGTCGCCGCCGCTTTCTTTTCACAGTTAGCGTGGTCAATCAGCATGACCGTCTGATTTTCCAGCGCCACATCCACCCACAGAGCGGGTGTTTCACAGTGAAGAAAATCATAAATCGGTGCCAGTAAAGCCTGCGTCATAAATCAGTTTCCACTCAAGTTTGTCTTTAATATATTGGTTTGGATTATACAAATCTGCCGCCAACTTCTCATCAAAAATGCGCCGTTTTCCGGCCACGCAACCGTTTTCCTCCCTCACGGAGCGTGTTATCATTTGCGCCCTCGCAGTTTCTATTTCCGAATCACAGGAGCTTTAAAGACATGTCATCCAACGTTACCCCGGCAAAAATCGCCATCGTTATGGGGTCTAAAAGTGACTGGGCGACCATGCAGTTCGCCGCCGAAGTTCTCACAACGCTGAATATTCCTTTCCATGTCGATATCGTCTCCGCTCACCGCACACCGGATAAATTGTTCACTTTCGCTGAGCAGGCTTCCGCCAATGGCTTTGATGTGATCATCGCGGGTGCCGGTGGCGCAGCGCATTTACCAGGCATGCTGGCGGCAAAAACGCTGGTGCCGGTGCTCGGTGTTCCGGTTCAGAGTGCAGCCCTGAGTGGCATCGACAGTCTGTATTCCATTGTACAAATGCCACGTGGTATTCCGGTCGGTACGCTGGCGATCGGAAAAGCCGGTGCCGCTAACGCAGCATTGCTGGCCGCACAAATTCTGGCGCTGCACGATACTGAGATTGCTAAAAATCTGGCGGCATGGCGCACCGCGCAAACTGACGACGTGCTGAATAATCCCGATCCGCGGGAGGAAGCATGAAGCCGGTTTGCGTCCTTGGAAACGGTCAGTTAGGCCGGATGCTGCGTCAGGCGGGTGAACCGCTGGGCATCGCCGTGTATCCCGTCGGACTGGATGCCGAACCGGAAGCCGTGCCATATCAGCAAAGCGTGATCACCGCTGAAATCGAACGCTGGCCGGAAACTGCACTGACCCGCGAACTGGCAACGCACAACGCGTTTGTTAACCGCGAGATTTTCCCACGTCTGGCTGACCGCCTGACGCAAAAACAGTTGCTCGACCAGCTCGGCCTGGCAACTGCGCCGTGGCAGTTGCTGGCTGATGCCGCCGAATGGCCGCAGGTCTTCTCTCAGCTTGGCGAACTGGCGATTGTTAAACGTCGCGTCGGCGGGTACGACGGCCGTGGTCAGTGGCGCTTACGTTCTGGCGAAGAAAAAACTCTGCCGCAGGATTGCTACGGCGAATGCATCGTTGAGCAGGGCATCAATTTTTCCGGCGAAGTTTCGCTGGTGGGCGCACGCGGTCACGACGGCAACACTGTGTTTTATCCGCTGACCCACAACCTGCATCAGGACGGCATTTTGCGCACCAGCGTCGCATTGCCGCAGCCGGACGCAGCCCTGCAACAGCAGGCAGAAAGCATGCTGTCAGCCATTCTCAACGAACTGAATTATGTCGGCGTGATGGCGATGGAATGTTTCGTGGTCAGCGAAGGTTTGCTGATCAATGAGCTGGCTCCGCGCGTTCATAACAGCGGTCACTGGACGCAAAACGGCGCGTCCTACAGCCAGTTTGAGATGCATTTGCGCGCCATCCTTGGTCTGCCGCTGCCGAAACCGGTCGTCAGTACGCCGTCGGTGATGGTGAATCTGATTGGCACGGATGTGTCAGAAGAGTGGCTGAGCCTGCCGCTGGTCAATCTGCACTGGTACGAGAAAGACGTACGTCCGGGTCGTAAAGTCGGACACCTGAATCTCAACGACGCCAGCGCCAGCCTGCTGAAAGACACTCTCAACGCACTGGTCCCGATGCTGCCGGCAGAATACGCCAGCGGCATTGAATGGGCAGTTGAAAAGCTTTGATTTGATCGGCTTCCTCCCCTGCGAAGGGGAGGGTTGGGGTGGGGTATTAAGGTCAAAATCTCATAGTTAAAGTGTGCTTTGACAAACAGTTAGCCATTAAAACCCCCTCCCTGCCTCCCCCTTCGCAGGGGGAGGCGTTTAGAAACTACGCGTCGTATTGCCGGAATAATGCCCGCCCCCGCAACAACCGCACCCCCAGCCAGCCACCGCAGACGGACAACAACACCGCGCTAACCACCGGCACCGCAATCCACATCAGGTAATTCGGTTCCCACGGGAAATCGAACACTTTGCGTTGCAGCAGCCACAGTGCGGCTTCCGCGCCAATCGCGGCAGCGATACCCGCCACCAGACCAAGCACGGCAAACTCACACCACAGCGTCCGGTGCAGCATTTTTTTGCTGGCCCCCAGCGTGCGGTAAACGATCAGCTCCTGACGGCGCTGACGCATGCCGACCTGAATCTGTGCGAGTAATAACAATCCACCGCACAGCATCACCAGCAGAACCATCACTTCCAGCGCCCTGCTCACCTGCTGTAAGACCTGACCGACCTGCCGCAGGATAGAACCAATATCCAGCAAACTCAGTGTCGGGAACTGGCGGTTTAGCTGCGTAATGGTGCTGACATGCCCGTGATAACGGAAACTGGTCAGCCAGCTTTGCGGCTGAGCGTCCAGCGCTCCCGGCGGGAAGATGAAGTAGAAATTCGGCTTCAGGCTGTCCCAGTCCACTTTCCGCAGGCTGGTAATTTTGGCGCTGAATTCCTGCGTATCGCCGCTAAACGTCACGGTATCGCCAGGCTTCAGCCCCAGACGCCCCGCCAGCCCTTCGTCAATCGACACTTCACCGGCTTTCGGTGGCCCGTTGCCCGCGACTAGCGGATTATGATCCGGCAGCCCTTCCATCCAGGTCAGATTCAGCTCACGGTTCACCGCTTCGCCGCCCGCATCGTCCGGTTTGATGATATCCGTGGCAACCTTGTCGTTAATCTTCGTCAGGCGAACCCGCACAATCGGATAGAAGGTTTCCGGCTCCGCTTTATGCTGATGCAGGAAATCCTTCACCTGCGGAATTTGCTCTTTGGTGATATTAAGCAGGAAGTAATTCGGGCTGTCCGGCGGCAGCTGTTGCTCCCAGCGATCCAGCAAATCTCCGCGCATCACCAGCAGCAAGGCCAGCAACATAAATGACATCGAGAACGCCGCCAGCTGACTGAGTGTCACCCACGGCTGGCGCAGCAAACGATTAACGGCCAGACGCAGCGGTAACTGACGAAACGTCAGCTTGCGTAGCAGCAACAGCGCGCCCCAGCCAATCACACCGAGCAGCAGCGAAAGTACCAGCACGCCCGCCAGCAGTGACCAGAGCAGCGAACTGCCGCCCATCAGCGCCGCCAGCAGACCGACGACCACCAGCACCATCACCGGCAGGAAATACCGCAGCGGCCAGACATTCGCCACCACGTCATTGCGCAGCACACGCAGCGGCTGAGTGGCCAGTAACTGGCGATACGGACGGATACCGATCAGCAGCGAGATCACCACCATCGCGCCCATCGACCACACCCACGGCCAGCCACCGGCAGGCGGTAAAGCGGCAGGCAGAACCGGCGCCAGCACTTTCATCAGCACGGCTTCGAACACCAGGCCGACCACGCTGCCGCAAATTCCCGCCAGCACCAGCACCGCCAGCCACTGACCGATGATCAGTTTTTGTAGCGCCTTTTTCCCGGCTCCCAGCGTTTTCAGCACCGCAACCAGATCGTAACGGCTGCGGCAGTAATGCCCCATCGACACGGCAATGGCAGCAATCGACAGCATCAGCGTCAGCAGCGCCGACAATGTGAGGAATTGTTGTGAACGTTGTAATGATTTGCCCAGCGCGCCTTCGGAATCTTCCATGCCGCTCCAGCGCTGATCGGGCTTGAGCAGGCCTTTTATCGCCTCGCCGTAAGTCTGAATAGCCTGCGGAGAACCGGCAAACATATAACGATAAGTCAGTCGACTGCCCGGCTGAATGGCACCGGTTTTCGGTACGTCATCCAGATTCATGATCACGCGGGGCGCGGTCTGAAACGGGTTAAACCCCGAATCTGGTTCCTGAACAATCACTCCGGCAATTTTCAGCGTGGTATCGCCGACGTCCAGATTGTCACCGACTTTCACGTTCAGCAGCGCCAGTAAACGTGGCGCAACCAGCACGGTTCCCGGCTCAGGTTTCAGCCCTGCCGGTTCGGTTTGTAACGCGCCATAAAGCGGATACGCCAGATCGGTGGCTTTGACGGCCGCCAGCTGCGGCGTTTCACCGGCAAAGGTCATGGTCATAAACGAGAGCTGACGGCTGACTTTCAGCCCCTGTGACTGCGCATCCTGTAGCCAGGCTTCGGTAATCGGATGCGCGGAACGCAACACGCGATCGCCCGCAATAAACTCGCGGCTTTGCTGACTCAGCCCTTTGTCCATGCGGTCGCTGATGCTGCCGAGCGCCAGCACACAGGCGACCGCCAGCGTCAGCGCCAGCCAGACAATCAGCAGCGAAGGCGATCGCCATTCCCGCCAGAACCAGCGCCAGATCATGCTTCCTCCCACAATTTCCCGTCGCGCAGACGTAAGCGCCGCTGGCAACGCGCCGCCAGCTGTTCATCATGCGTGACCAGGATAAGCGTGGTCGCCGCGTCGCGGTTCAGTGAGAACAACAAGTCAACGATACGTTCGCCGGTTGCGCGATCCAGATTGCCGGTCGGCTCATCGGCAAACAGCAGTTTAGGTTTACCGATGAATGCCCGCGCCAGCGCCACACGCTGCTGTTCGCCACCGGAAAGCTGCGCCGGAAGATGATGCAGACGCCCGCCCAGCCCGAGACTTTCCAGCAACTGCACCGCCTGCTGACGGCTGCTGCTGTCGCTTTCGCCACGCAACAGCGCAGGAAGTTGCACGTTTTCCAGCGCGTTGAGCGTCGGCACCAGCATGAACGACTGGAACACAAAGCCGACATTTTTTGCCCGCAACGCTGCGCGCCCTTCCTCATTAAGTTCGCCAAGGGATTTGCCCAGCAACTTCACGTCGCCGCTGGTGCCATCATCCAGCCCGGCAAGAATGCCGAGCAGGGTGGATTTACCGGAACCGGATTCGCCAATCAGGGCAATTGTCTGGGCAGGTTTGACAACCAGCTCCACACCGGACAGGATGGTGAGCTGACCTTCACCCTGACCGACGTGCTTACTTAAATGATGAACTTCAAGAACATTTTCCGCTGGCATCTCCCCTTCCTTATGTTGTTAGGATTATTGAGTTTTCGCGCCGTTGCTGCTGATAACTTGCTGATTATTGGCGACAGTTTGAGTGCTGTCTATCGCCTTCCGGTAGCCGAATCGTGGCCGACATTACTGAATAATAAATGGCAAAAAGAAGGTGGCAAGCCCACCATTATTAACGCCAGCATCAGCGGTGATACCGCTGAACAAGGGCTGGCGCGTTTGCAAACGTTGCTGGAACAACACCATCCGCGCTGGGTGTTGATTGAGCTGGGCGCTAACGACGGATTGCGCGGTTTCCCGCCGCAAACCATTTCGCAAACGCTGACGCAGATTATCAGTCAGATCAAACAGGCCAATGCCCAACCGCTGCTGATGCAAATCCGCCTGCCGCCTAATTATGGCCGTCGCTACGGTGATGCGTTCTACGCTATTTATCCGGCGCTGGCGAAGCAGGAAAATATCCCGCTGGTGCCGTTCTTTATGGAACAGGTCGCCGTTAAACCTGAATGGATGCAGGACGACGGTTTGCATCCGGCGCTGGCAGCACAGTCGTTTATTGCCGGCTGGATGTCAGAAAAACTCACACCGCTGCTGACGCATTAAGTTTAAAATACGACGAATAAAATAATACCGGGACGTGAGTAAAACCAAGACGTTACCTTTTCATCCGACTCCCTAGTAAATCACAGTCATAAAAAATAGGGACATCCCACAGGTAAAGTTATGCAAAAAGCTGTATTAATCACCGGTTGTTCAAGCGGTATCGGGCTGGTCGCCGCACAGGATTTACGCGCTCGTGGCTACCGGGTACTGGCGGCATGCCGCAAAACGCAAGATATCGACACGCTGCAACAAATGGGTTTTGAAACTGTTCAGCTCGATCTTGATGACAAACAGAGTGTGGAACGCGCCGCCGCCGAGGTCATCGCGCTGACGGGAAACCGTCTGTACGGCCTGTTTAATAACGCGGGTTACGGCGTTTACGGGCCACTTAACAGCATCAGCCGTGAACAGTTCGAGCAACAATTTTCTACCAATCTGTTTGGCACGCATCAGCTGACGCAGCTTTTGCTGCCGGCCATGTTGCCGCACGGCGAAGGACGCATTATCCAGACCAGTTCGGTGATGGGGCTGATTACCACGCCGCGTCGTGGCGTTTATGCCGCCAGTAAATTTGCGCTGGAAGCCTGGTCCGACACGCTGCGTATGGAGCTGCACGGCACGGGAATTCAGGTCAGCCTGATTGAACCCGGCCCGCTGAGCAGTAATTTCACCGCCAACGTCAGTCAGTCACAAGCCGATCAGCCGGTAGAAAATCCGGGCATTGCACGACGTTTTACGCTCAAGCCGGAGGCAGTTTTACCCAAACTACACCATGCTTTAGAAAACCCGCGCGCGCGTTTTCGTTATCCGGTCACGCTGGTCGCCCACGCACTGACGGTGCTGAAACGCCTGTTGCCAGCCCGTTTGCTGGACAAAATATTACGCGGAAACAGCTAAGTAAAAACGATAAGGGGTTGAAGCGGCACGAGTCGCCCCCATTTCCTTTTTAATGCTTTTAACGCCTTAGTCAGAGAGACAGAATTCATGCTTGCACAACCTACAGTAATCGATATCAACGAATCCAACCTGCACCAGACGCTGGAACAATCCATGTCTGTGCCGGTGATGTTCTATTTCTGGTCTGAACGCAGCCAGCACTGCCTGCAACTGGGGCCGATTCTCGACAAACTGGCTGTGGAATACGCCGGTCAGCTGATCCTGGCAAAAGTGGATTGCGATGCCGAGCAGATGATTGCTCAGCAGTTTGGTCTGCGTTCTATCCCTGCCGTGTACCTGTTTAAAGACGGTCAGCCTGTCGATGGTTTCCAGGGGCCGCAGCCCGAAGAAGTGATACGCGAACTGCTGCAAAAAGTGTTGCCGAAAGAAGAAGAACTGAAACTCGCTCAGGCGCAGGAAATGCTGCAGGCGGGCAATGTGGCGGAAGCCCTGCCGCTGCTGAAAGATGCCTGGCAGCTGAGCAATTACCGCAGTGATATCGGCTTGCTGCTGGCGGAAACGCAAATTCATCTGAACCGCACCGATGATGCCGAAGCCGTGCTGGCGACCATTCCGTTACAGGATAAAGATTCCCGTTATCAGGGGCTGATCGCGCAAATCGAGTTGCTGAAACAGGCCGCCGACACGCCGGAAATTCAGCTCCTCCAACAGGAATTACAGCAGGATCCTGAGAACGCTGAACTCATCGTCAAACTCAGCCTGCAATTGCATCAGGTCGGGCGCAACGAAGAAGCGCTGGAACTGCTGATGGCGCCGCTGAAAAAAGATTTAGGCGCAGCGAACGGTGCTGCGCGTAAAACGCTGATGGATATCATGGCCGCTCTCGGTACCGGCGATGCGCTGGCTGCCAAATATCGCCGCCAGCTATATTCTCTGCTGTATTAATTCATACTGCCCGGCTGTAAAATATCAGACGCACGTCACTGAACAGGACGTGCGTTTTTTTTGTGCTTTCCTCCGCCTTTTATCCCCTGAACTATCCTTTATTAATACGATGTAACGGTTATTTGTGCGACAATTGAGCACACACTTTGCCGGTCGGCCAGTGTGCCAGGGACATGTTTTTACTCGACTATTTCATCCGGAATAGTCAGGACACAGTTTTACAGGAGTTCACCCTATGTTTGATCTGATTCCCATTCCTATCCTTATTTTGATCGTGCTGGCGCTGCTGGTGGTTTACGCCGGGATCAAAATTGTGCCTCAGGGTTATCAGTGGACTGTCGAGCGCTTCGGCCGTTACACCAAAACGCTGATGCCGGGGCTGAATCTGGTGGTGCCGTTTGTGGACCGTATCGGCCGTAAAATCAATATGATGGAACAAGTACTGGATATTCCTTCTCAGGAAGTGATTTCCCGCGATAACGCCAACGTTGCCATCGACGCCGTGTGCTTTATTCAGGTGATTGACCCGGCGCGTGCCGCGTATGAAGTCAGCAATCTGGAACAGGCGATCGTTAACCTGACCATGACCAACTTCCGTACGGTTCTGGGTTCGATGGAACTGGACGAAATGCTGTCACAACGCGACAACATCAACGCACGTTTGCTGCATATCGTCGACGAAGCCACCAATCCGTGGGGCGTCAAAATCACCCGTATCGAAATCCGTGATGTGCGTCCGCCTGCTGAACTGATCTCCGCCATGAACGCGCAGATGAAAGCCGAACGGACAAAACGTGCCGATATTCTGGAAGCTGAAGGCGTGCGTCAGTCTGCCATTTTGCGTGCTGAAGGTGAGAAGCAGTCGCAGATTTTGAAAGCGGAAGGTGAGCGTCAGTCAGCGTTCCTGCAGGCCGAAGCGCGTGAACGTGCGGCGGAAGCAGAAGCCCAGGCAACCAAAATGGTGTCTGAAGCGATTGAAGCCGGTAGCGTGCAGGCGATTAACTACTTCGTGGCACAAAAATATACCGATGCACTGACCAAGATCGGTTCTGCTAATAACAGCAAAATCATCATGATGCCGCTGGATGCCACCAGTCTGATGGGCTCCATTGGCGGGATTGCTGAGCTGCTGAAAGAAACCAAAGGCGGCAAATAATGCTGCACGATTTCATGGCAAATCCGCACGTATTCTGGCTGTCTCTGGGCGGCCTGTTGCTGGCGGCTGAGCTGGTGGGTGCGAGTGGTTACTTGCTGTGGAGCGGCGTGGCGGCGGCCTTAGTGGGCGCTGTCACGTGGATCCTGCCGTTGCCGTGGGAATGGTCAGGCACGGCGTTTGCGCTGCTGACCATTCTGGCGGCGTGGCTGTGGTGGAAGTGGCTGAATCAGCGTGTCGACAAAAGTGCAGGCAATTCAGCGCTGAACCAGCGCGGTCAGCAGTTAGTAGGCACTCACGCCACCGTGCTGGAACCGGTCACTAACCAGTTCACGCGGGTACAAATCGGTGACAGCAGCTGGCGGGCAATTTGCGCGTCGCCGCTGAACGTCGGTGACAAAGTGGTGATCACCGGCGTAGAAGGCGCGACGCTGCGCGTGGAACCTGAGGCTCGCTAAAACAAAATCTCAGTGCTTATGACAGCATCCGCTGAGGTTATCAATGATCGGGCAGTCAGCCCCCTCGTCACCCGGACAGGCATCCGCCAGCGTCAGTAAGCGCTCACGCATCACTTTCAGTTCTTCAATGTGCCGTGCAATTTCGGCGGCCTTTTCTAATGTCCGCGCTTTCACGTCCGCACTGTGGCGATCCGGGTTGTGGAATAACGCCACCAGTTCCTGACACTCTTCCAGCGTGAATCCGACCTGCCGCGCCTGACGCAATAACGTCAGCTCTTCGATATGTTTTTGCGCATAACTGCGGTAGCCGTTCTCACTGCGAGCCGGTGCGGTAACCAGCCCCTTCTCTTCATAAAATCGAATCGCTTTACTGGTGAGACCGGTTTTTTTCGCTACATCACTGATGTTCATTTCGCCTCCACGACAAGCTGATTGTTGCGCATGATACGAACATCATACGCCATGAAATTAAAATAACAGAGACTGCGGCTTGACCTTCCCCTTGCTGGAAGGTTTATCCTCTGTCCTGAGTGAAGTTAACCCAAGGAAAATGATCATGACAACCACCGTATTATCTCTGCAAGGCCTGTCCTGCGGACACTGCGTGGCTTCAACGCGTAAAGCGCTGGAAGCCGTGGAAGGCACGACTGCCGTTGAAGTTTCTCTGGATAAAGCCATCGTCAAAGGCGATGCCAGCAGCCAGAGTCTGGTCGATGCCGTGATTAACGCCGGTTATGAAGCACAGGTGGTGGAGGACGCATCCCCAAAATCTGAGCCGCTGACCGATAAGGCGAAAGTTTTGCCGGAACCCCTGTCAGCGGCGGCGTCACCTGTTCCGGCAGAAACTCATGCACCACAAACCGCCGACGACAGCGTGCAGCTGTTGCTCAGCGGGATGAGCTGCGCCAGTTGCGTCAGTAAAGTGCAGTGGGCGCTGGAAGGCGTGAACGGTGTCGAACGGGCACGCGTCAATCTGGCGGAACGCAGTGCGCTGGTCAGCGGTAATGCCGACCAGAATGCGCTGATTGCCGCCGTTGAACAGGCCGGTTACGGCGCCGAAATCATTATCGACGAAACTAAACGTCGTGAGCGCCAGCAACATACCTCACGCAAAAGTATGATCCGCTTCAGCTGGCAGGCGGCTCTTGGCTTAGCTGCGGGTATCCCGATGATGCTATGGGGATTACTCGGCGGTGAAATGATGGTGACCGCCAGCAACCAGACCGGCTGGCTGATTGTCGGCCTGCTGACGTTGCTGATCATGATTGTCGCGGGCGGCCATTTTTACCGAAGCGCCTGGAAAAGCCTGATGCACGGCAGCGCCAATATGGACACGCTGGTGTCGCTCGGTACCGGCGCGGCCTGGATATTTTCCTTCGCCGTCAGCCTGTGGCCGGAGGCGTTCCCGATGCAGGCACGTCATCTTTATTATGAAGCCAGCGTGATGATTATTGGTCTGATTAACCTCGGCCACGCGCTGGAACAACGCGGACGTCAGCGTTCGTCTCAGGCACTTGAACGTTTGCTGGATCTGACCCCGCCGACCGCACGCGTGGTTACCGAAGAAGGCGAGAAAACCCTGCCGCTGGCTGACGTTCAGCAAGGTATGACGCTGCGCCTGACGACCGGTGACCGCGTGCCGGTTGACGGCGAAATTCAACGTGGTGAAGCCTGGATGGATGAAGCGATGCTGACCGGGGAGCCGATCCCTCAGCAAAAATCGCAGGGTGAAAAAGTGCACGCCGGTACGCTGGTGAAAGACGGCAGCGTGCTGTTCCGCGCAGATGCCATCGGCAGCCAGACCACCCTTTCACGCATTATTAATCTGGTGCGTGAAGCCCAAAGCAGTAAACCTGAAATCGGTAAGCTGGCGGATAAAATCTCTGCTGTCTTCGTACCGGTTGTGGTGCTGATTGCGTTATTCAGCGGTGCCATCTGGTACTTCTTTGGTCCGCAACCGCAACTGATGTATACGCTGGTGATTGTCACAACGGTGCTGATTATCGCCTGTCCTTGTGCGCTCGGTCTGGCAACGCCGATGTCGATTACCGCCGGTGTCGGACGCGCCGCTGAGTTTGGTGTGCTGGTGCGCGATGCCGATGCACTGCAAAAAGCCAGTACGCTTTCCACGCTGGTTTTTGATAAAACCGGCACGCTGACCGAAGGCCAGCCGAAAGTGACAGACATTCATACGTTCAGCGGTTTCAGTGAACAACAGGTTTTACGGTTTGCCGCTGCACTGGAAAAAGGTTCACACCATCCTCTTGCCCAGGCCATTGTCGAAAAAGCGCAAGGGCTGGAAATCCCTGATATCGCGAATTTCCGTACCCTTGGCGGGCTGGGTTTGCGCGGTGACGTGGAAGAACAATCCCTGCTGCTGGGCAATCAGGCGCTGATGCATGAAAACGGGGTGGATACTCAGGCGGCTGACACGATGCTGGATACGTTAGCCAGCGAAGGTGCCACGCCGGTATTGCTGGCTGCTAACGGCAAGATTGCGGCGCTGTTTGCCCTGCGGGATCCGCTGCGTGAAGACAGCGTCAGCGCGTTGCAGCGCCTGCATCAGCTGGGTTATCAGCTGGTGATGCTGACCGGCGACAACCCGCGAACTGCGCAAGCTATTGCGGCGCAGGCGGGAATTGACACAGTGATTGCCGGCGTGCGTCCGGAAGGGAAAGCCGACGCCATCAAAGCTTTGCAGGCCAAAGGGCAGCAGGTCGCGATGATTGGCGACGGCATTAATGATGCTCCGGCGCTGGCTCAGGCGGATGTCGGTATTGCAATGGGCAGCGGCAGCGACGTGGCGATTGAAACCGCGGCGATTACGCTGATGCGCCCGGGTCTGAACGGTGTCGCCGATGCGCTGGCAACGTCTCAGGCGACACTGCGAAATATGAAGCAAAACCTGCTGGGTGCTTTTGTTTACAACGTGATTGGTATTCCGGTTGCCGCCGGTGTGCTTTATCCGCTGACCGGAACTCTGCTCAGCCCGATAGTGGCGGGTGCTGCGATGGCGCTGTCTTCCATCACGGTGGTCGCCAACGCAAACCGTCTGTTGCGCTTTTCACCTAAAAAAGGACAGTCTTGAAAAACACGCCGAAAAAACAAGACGTTTCCCCTGTTCGCTAAACCGCAGGCGCGTTAGCATGGTCTCTCATTTTTCGGGAGACCCTGCATTATGGCGCCGTTTTTAAACCAGGCATTCAGCTGGCTTCGCCGGCTTTTTCCCGCTGAGTATGCCTATCCCGCCCTGGATATCCGGCTTCCCGGCAATCGCTATCTGCATCTGGTCGGCAGCATTCATATGGGCACGCAGGATATGCAACCGCTGCCTGCGCAACTGTTGCGCCGCCTGAAAAAAGCCGATGCGCTGATAGTCGAGGCAGATATCAGCGGCACCGATTCCCCTTTCAGTATGACCGGCGAATATCCTCCGCTGGCTGAACGCCTTTCTGAATCGCAATATCTGCACGTCGAACGTTTATGCGAAGAACTGGGTGTGTCGATGTGGACGCTTAATCCTTTGCCGTCATGGCAGGTCGCGCTGATGTTGCAGGCCACGCAGGCGCAGCGTCTCGGACTGCGCGGAAATTACGGCATCGATTATCAGCTGTTGCACAACGCTAAAGAGCAGAACACGCCAGTCATTGAACTGGAAGGGCCGGAGGAGCAGTTTGCGCTGTTGCAGCAACTTCCCGACGACGGGCTCGGACTGCTGGAAGATACCCTGACGCACTGGCACACCAACGCGCGCCTGCTGCAAACCATGATCAGCTGGTGGCTGGACAGCAAACCAGGGCTGGCGGTCGAGCAGCTTCCGAATACCTTTAGCAGTGATTTATACGATGTGCTGATGAATCAGCGAAATGTGCGCTGGAAAAAACAGCTGCTGGACTTACCTGCAGGAAACTATGTGGTCGCAGTCGGTGCGCTGCATTTGTACGGCGAAGGGAATTTGCCGGAGCTGCTGAAAGGATAAAAAAATGGCCGGTTTTTAAGGCCGGCCAGTCAAAGAGGAATTTCATTTTATTAGTTATAGCTTCAGTACCGGCCTTTTCAGGCACAGCACCGGCGCGCACAGGGTATCAATCTGCGGCGGGTCTTGGCAATAACCATTCATTGCTCTACTATTTCATCCTCGCTCAGTAATCATACTTTATTGTTTGTTTTCATCAGATTGAGCTGATGACGATTTTCCGAACAAAAAAGTAAATAAAATAGGCGGTAATCATGACACCCGCGGTCATCCTCCTGGAAAAAAACAACGTCAGCTTTACCCTTCACCCTTATGAACACAGCAGCGATGAAACCAATTTTGGCGATGAAGCCGTGAAAAAGCTCGGGCTGGATGCGCGTCAGGTTTATAAAACGCTGCTCGTTTCGCTCAACGGCGATGCCAAAAATCTGGCCGTTGCCGTCACGCCGGTGGCGTCGAAGCTGGATTTAAAAAAGGTCGCCAAAGCCCTGAAAGCCAAAAAAGCCGATATGGCAGATCCGGCTATCGCCCAGCGCACCACCGGTTATCTGGTCGGCGGCATCAGTCCGCTTGGACAGAAAAAACTGCTGCCGACGGTGATCGACAGTCCGGCGCAGACGTTTTCCACGATTTATGTTTCAGGCGGTAAACGCGGACTTGATATTGAACTGGCGGCAGGCGATCTTTGCCGTTTACTCAAAGGCCAGTTTGCCGATATCGCTAAAGTCGACTGACAGGCAGGTACCCTGCACCTCTACAATAAGAAGGCTTCCTCCGCTATGACAGACACGACGTCAACGCCAGTCAGCCCGCAGAAAGACGCAGTCAAGAAGACTGCGTTTTCTATTCTGGCGGCGATCAGCGTTTCTCATCTGCTCAATGACATGATTCAGTCGCTGATACTGGCGATTTATCCGTTACTGCAAAACCAGTTTTCCCTGAGCTTTACGCAAATCGGGCTGATTACCCTGACGTATCAGATAACCGCCTCGCTGTTGCAACCGCTTATCGGCTATTACACCGACAAGCATCCGCAACCCTATTCTCTGCCGATCGGCATGGGCTTTACGCTCTCCGGCCTGCTGTTGCTGGCGGTCGCGCAGAGTTTCCCGGTGGTGTTGCTGGCGGCGGCGCTGGTCGGCACAGGCTCCTCGGTGTTCCATCCGGAATCGTCGCGCGTGGCGCGTATGGCCTCCGGCGGACGTCACGGACTGGCGCAGTCGCTGTTCCAGGTCGGTGGCAATCTGGGTTCTTCACTTGGTCCGTTGCTCGCGGCGCTGATCATCGCGCCTTACGGTAAAGGCAACGTCGCATGGTTCTCGCTGGCGGCGATGCTGGGGATTGTCGTGCTGCTGCAAATCAGTAAATGGTATCGCCAGCAAAATCAGATCGCCAAAAAGCGTGGCCCGGTGAACAGCAATATCACCCTGCTGCCGCGTAAAACCGTGGCGATGTCGATGGGTATTCTGCTGGTGCTGATTTTCTCAAAGTATTTCTACCTGACCAGCCTGAGCAGTTATTACACCTTTTACCTGATCCATAAATTTGGCGTCTCGGTACAAAGCGCGCAAATTCATTTGTTCGTCTTCCTGTTTGCCGTCGCAGCGGGCACCATCATCGGCGGGCCGGTGGGCGATAGGATTGGGCGCAAATACGTCATCTGGGTCTCAATTCTGGGTGTCGCGCCATTTACGCTACTTTTGCCTCATGCCAATCTGATGTGGACCAGCGTGCTGAGCGTGATTATCGGCGTGATTCTGGCCTCGGCATTTTCAGCCATTCTGGTGTTCGCGCAGGAGCTGATGCCAGGCAAAGTCGGCATGGTTTCCGGCCTGTTCTTCGGTCTGGCCTTTGGTATGGGCGGGCTGGGCGCCGCGGTTCTCGGCTATGTGGCGGATAAAACCAGCATCGAACTGGTGTATCAGATTTGTGCCTTCCTGCCGTTGCTTGGGATCCTGACAGCATTCCTGCCAAATATTGAACGCAAATAGCCCTTAACCTTTCCTTCCCGGCTGCCGATAGTTAAATATCGGCAGCGTCTGAACCCTTATTCCCTTGATATCTGCCTGATAAAACCCATTTAAATCCCGCGTTGGAATTTTTTTTATCGTCTGCTGATGATTTTTAATAAAAAAGGCCAAAATTCCCCAACGCGAAAACGATTTTTACCATAAACTTAGAAACAATCAGCAACATATTTGCTTTATGCATAACCAGAAGGAGTCTGAATGCATCATTCTACGCCTCTCATAACTACCATCGTTGGCGGTCTGGTCCTGGCTTTCCTGTTAGGAATGCTTGCCAACCGCCTGCGAATTTCTCCTCTGGTTGGCTATCTCGCCGCTGGCGTGCTGGCCGGCCCTTTTACACCGGGCTTCGTTGCAGACACCTCACTGGCCCCGGAACTGGCTGAAATCGGCGTCATTCTGCTGATGTTTGGGGTCGGTCTGCATTTTTCCCTGAAAGATCTCCTCGCCGTAAAGTCGATAGCCATTCCCGGCGCTGTAGCGCAAATCGCGGTAGCGACGCTGCTTGGGATGGGGTTATCAAGTCTGATGGGCTGGGATCTGGCGACCGGGCTGGTGTTCGGGCTGTGTTTGTCCACCGCCAGTACCGTGGTGCTGTTGCGTGCTCTGGAAGAACGGCAACTGATTGATAGCCAGCGCGGGCAAATCGCCATCGGCTGGCTGATTGTTGAAGATCTGGTGATGGTGCTGACGCTGGTTCTGCTGCCTGCGTTCAGCGGCATGCTGGAAAGCCATCACTCAAGCCCGGTCGAACTGCTGACCGGACTGGCGGTGACCATTGGTAAAGTGATTGCGTTCATGGTGCTGATGATGGTGGTCGGCCGCCGCGTGGTGCCATGGATCCTCGCCAAAACCGCCAGTACCGGTTCACGCGAACTGTTTACGCTGTCTGTTCTGGCGCTGGCGCTGGGCATCGCGTACGGCGCCGTCGAATTCTTTGATGTGTCGTTCGCGCTGGGTGCGTTCTTCGCCGGTATGGTGCTCAATGAATCCGAACTCAGCCAGCGTGCAGCGCACGACACGTTACCGCTGCGCGATGCGTTTGCGGTACTGTTTTTCGTCTCGGTTGGCATGTTATTCGACCCGATGATTCTGGTGCGTGAACCGCTGACCGTGATTGCCACGCTGGCGATCATCGTGTTCGGTAAATCCATCGCCGCGTTCCTGCTGGTGAAAATGTTCGGGCATTCCAAACGCACCGCACTGACGATTTCCGTCAGTCTGGCGCAGATTGGTGAATTCGCCTTTATTCTCGCAGGCCTTGGGATTTCACTGGGTTTGCTGTCTGAACATGGCCGCAATCTGGTACTGGCGGGGGCCATTCTGTCGATTATGTTTAACCCGCTGCTGTTCACGCTGCTGGAAAAATATCTGGCGAAAACAGAAACCATCGAAGACCAGAGCGTTGAAGAAGCCGTTGAAGACGAGAAGCAAATCCCGTTCGATTTATGCAATCACGCACTGCTGGTCGGTTATGGACGTGTCGGCAGCCTGCTCGGTGAGAAACTTCAGGCCGCCGGAATTCCGCTGGTGGTGATTGAAAATTCGCGTCCGCGTGTCGAAGCGCTGCGCGATCAGGGCATCAGCACGGTGCTGGGCAATGCTGCCAATCAGGAAGTGATGGATCTGGCGCGTCTCGACTGCGCCCGCTGGCTGCTGGTGACCATTCCGAATGGTTACGAAGCCGGAGAAATCGTCGCCTCTGCGCGTGCCAAACGGCCTAATATCGAGATTATCGCCCGCGCGCATTATGATGACGAAGTGACTTACATCCTGGAACGTGGTGCAAATCGCGTAGTGATGGGCGAACGTGAAATTGCCAACAGCATGGTCGATATGTTGCAGATAGATGCCATGACCGAAGACGAAAAAAGGCCGTTTTGCCCGATCTGATTTGTTCCTAACGCCGGGCGCAGTACTTTTGCTGCGCCTGCCCCCCCTTCCCGCAAAAAATTCCCTTTAACTTTCGCGACATAAAAAACACCTAATCAGATCATTTCGCGGTATTCTCTTTTTATGTCAAAAATTGACCGGTACTGCGATGTTGCTATCCCATCTGGAAACATTGAACATTTTGAGCACGCCGGTCTGGGTTGTCTCAGTACATAACCAGCAAATTATTTTCGCTAATACGGCGGCCCGAAAACTTGCGGGTAACAGTTTGCTGGGCCCCCTGCGCAACGGTCAGTTTTCGGTCCAGTCTTTGCAATCCCTCGAGTCCTATCTGCCTCATCTGCAAAAAGGCGATCAGGTCATTGAAATCTGGACCATCCACAAAGAAGGCCGCGCCTTTCCCCTGAGCTGCCGTCTTTCTCTTGCACAGTTTGGCTTGCAGGAACCGGTCATCGTGTTCGAAGGAACGCACACCTCCGCGGCCAATGTTCCGGCGCCCGGTTCGTTCCTGAGCGAAGCCCGACCTTACCGCCGTGATCAGAGCGGTTTCTATGAGCGGTTTTTCCAGACTAATACGGCGCCAATGCTGCTGATTGACCCTGCTAATAACGGGCAGATTGTCGATGTGAATCTGGCGGCGACGCGATTCTATGGCTATACACGCGACGAAATGTGCATGAGACACACCTGGGAAATCAATGCGATGGGCCAGGACGTGCTGCCGGTGATGCATGAAATCGCCCGTCTGCCCGGCGGACATAAACCGCTGACCTTTGTGCACAAACTGGCGGACGGTAATCTGCGCCATGTGCAGACTTACGCCGGCCCGGTGGACGTGGATGGCGTGCGGCTGATGCTGTGCATCATTCACGATATTACCGAGCAAAAGCGCCTTGAGCAGGAACTGGAACACGCCGCACTCCGTGATCCGCTGACCGGACTGGGCAACCGCCGCCAGTTTATGCAACTGGTAGAAAACGCGCGGACGCAAAATCCGCAACGCACGCACAATTTCAGTCTGATGCTGGTCGATGCCGATCATTTCAAAGCAATTAACGATCAGCACGGGCATAACAAAGGCGATGATGCACTGGTGATGCTGGCGAGAACGCTGGAAACGGGGATCCGCGAAAGCGATACCGTATTCCGCTGGGGTGGCGAGGAGTTTCTGATTTTGCTGCCGCTGACCGGTCTGGAAGGCGCATTACATGTCGCTGAGACACTCCGCTTAGCCGTTGAAGAGTATAAGCATCCTGATTTACCTTCGATGACAGTGAGCGTCGGTGTGGTGCAGTACGAAACAGGAGAAGACTTCACCAGACTGTTTAAACGTGTGGATGACGCGTTATATCGCGCAAAGACATCTGGAAGGAATCAGGTTCAGATGGGCTGAGGGCAAACATAAGGGCGCAGTTCATCACTGCGCCTGTTTAAGCCCCATGCTAAACCAAATGTTTTTCTCTTACTGCCCTTCTGATTACCTTCCCACAATCATCAAAATAACGGCTCGGCCAGATGACCTCTGGCGCAACTCCCACAGCGTCAGCAATCAATATTTCACCTTTTGGCCACGGGCGTGACAACGCGTTTGATAGTGTCGAAGAGGATAAACCTGCCGCGCGTGAAGTTGCCGCAAGCGTAGTGCCTCTTTTACGCAAGGCAGCAATGATGTCAGCAGGATGCCAGTCATATTGGTGTTTCATTTGTCACCTCCGCGAGTAAGCAGCAGAAGGAACGGCAGGAAAGTGGGAGGATGTGAAATTCTTTTCATTTGCATCTCCAGGATCGTTAATGACCGCTACCACGAGAGGTGCAATGCTCTTGGGTGGTAGCTCAGACAGGGATTGCACTACCGGGATCCTGGAAAACCGGCCTGACCGAAGTCAGCCCCACCTGAGCCACCATTGAACGTCTCAAAATCGCAGAGTGCGAACATTTTGACGGATGTGACAAGGCGTAGACAAGAAACTGAGTGTTTCTAATCTCCAGAATATCCGGGGTGCAATTCCCGACTGCGGATGTGCCGCAGCGCACGGATCATACCGTAATGATTTCATGGCTGCCAATATGTAAATCAGTTACCTGAGAGGCTGATTCAGAGAAAATTTAAGCTTTTGCAGGGGATTACATCGTGCGACGGGTTTTGATTTAAGAAGCCTGAGGTCGGTTCCAAAATATCGCCGGAGGAGAGGTGGAAAACCGCGTGTCTTTTTACGCGGGTTGTAACCCGAACGGAGGGCACCGCGCAGCGGCGGGATTTTGCGGCTATCGCTTCGCTGGCTGAAACATAGCCTCAAGCGACAGCGCGCAGTAAAAGAGCCGGAGATTCTTAAAGAGGCGCGGCGACAGGCGCCTCTTAAGGCCAGTTTGGGTGGCAACCCAAGGTGTTGACGTTGGCAGCCACCTGACTATTTAACGTTCCCAGTAACTCTCTTCCAGACTGTCTTCACGCTCCGGCAATCCTCGCGTCAGACGCGGAGAATGCTGGTTCAGTACCTGATAGCTGACGCGGTTGGCGTATTTACATACCTGCGCCAGTGAGGAGTACGTCAGATACTCGCGGGAATGTTTGCTGGAATTCGGCACAGAAGTACGGTGGAAACCGTTCGCGGCGATATCATGCAGCAGCGCAGACAGCGCGCCATCCCCCGCCCCATTGGTATTCATGATTTTTTCCGGTCCGCCCATATACGGCGCAATGTGGGAATAAATCTTCAGCGGAACCTGACAACATTCACGACGCATCGCCCGGCTGAATTCATACTGATTAAATTCAGCAATCGCGCCCGGCAGCAACGGATGCTGAGTCGTGCGTTTGAATTCGTCCTCGGTATAACTCGCCATAAACAGACCGTTCGGTCCGGCGGTACACAACACCAGATCCACCCAGTCCAGCGCTTTATCCGCCGCCATCAGTGGATCTTTCATGCCGGTCAGCGCAAACCCTTCGTCTTCGTTCATCGCCAGAATCGACACGTTATCGCGGATGAAATCGCGCCATGCCTGCGGATCTTCCGCGATGACGTATTGCGTCCCCAGCGTTAACACTACCGGCACATGGTATTTTTTAGCGTATTCAATGGCCTGCATGGTGGCTTCTGGCATCGGTTCGCCCGGCTTGCTGCGCAGCAGGTACGAGGTGAGCAGCAGCGCGGACGCGCCGGCAATCACATCTTCCGGCACGCTGCAGGCATGCAGTTCATTCATTTTTCCCGGACTGATGGCAAAGGTGCGCTCGCCGGTGTCGCTGATCAGCGTGAAACAGCGGCCAATTGCGCCGTCCACGCCTTGCAGAAAGTTAAGATCCACACGGCTTGAGGTGTTACACAAATAGCGGTAAGCGTAATCACCGATTTTGACGTTGTTACACATCACGCCCAGCAGTACCGAACGGTCATCAGCCAGCACGGAATAATTGTGCAGCGTGTTACCGACGGTGCCACCGGCAAACTGATGGCTGATAAGCGCGTGGCTCATCAGTTCCTGATACAGCGCTTCGGACATATCATCGTCAAGAATATTGGATTCACCCGGCGTCAGGCCGTAACGGGCCACAAAATTTTCATCCACGCGCGCTTCAATATCGACCATTGTCTGGTCGATGCCGACGATGTACGAGGCCCCGGCTTCAGATTCCGGCTGCATGGCCTGCAGCATGGAATCACGCAATAAAGGGTCACGCGCGCTGACCGGAAAATAGTGTTTAGACTTACGTTTACCAGGAAATTTCATTCATTATTCTCGGGAAATTCAAAAAGCTCAGGCTTCATTCAGAAGTGCTGAGTGACCAGTTGTTGCAGCAGATCGATATGCTCCGGCTGGTCGTTTAAGGCGTCAATATATTCGAAGCGCTCGCCGCCTGCATGAATAAAAATCTCACGGTTCTCGCCTTTGATCTCTTCCAGCGTCTCCAGACAGTCTGCCGCAAAGCCAGGGCACATGATCTGAATATGCTTAACTCCCTGAGCCGGAAGGCCTTTCAGTGTTTCATCCGTGTACGGGGTCAGCCACGGTTCGCGACCAAAGCGCGACTGGAAGGTCAGCATTATTTTGCCCGACGGCAGTTGCAGTGCGTCGGTCAGCGCCTGCACGGTATCGCGGCAGCGTTGTTCATAATCATCGCCTTCAGCGACAAAACGTTTAGGAATACCGTGGAAGGAGAGCACCAGACGATCCGGTTCGCCATGCTGAGCAAATGAACGTTCGATGCTGGCTTTGAGCGCGGAAATATAGGCCGGATGGGTGGCGTAATCACGGATAAAGCTCATTGAAGGCAGGCGACGCTGAGATTTCAGCACGCGCGCCACGCCGTCAAATACCGCAGCGCTGGTTGAGCAGGAGTATTGCGGATACAGCGGCAGTACCACCATTTTAGTCACGCCCTGCGCCAGCAGTTTTTCAATAGGTTCTTTCATGCCCGGCTTGCCGTAGCTCATCGCCAGTTCAACCGGCGTGCCCGGCAGACGTTCTGCCAGCGCTTTCTGCTGACGGCGGCTGTACACCATCAGCGGCGAGCCTTCTTCCATCCAGACCGCTTTATACAGTTTGGACACGCGCGGGGAACGCAGCGGCAGGATCACCAAATTCAGGATCGGCCACCACAGCAGACGGGGCGTATCCACGACGCGGATATCACTCAAAAACTCAGCCAGATATTTTTTTACGGCCTGCGGAGTCGGTGCTTCCGGTGTTCCAAGATTGACCAAGAGAACACCGAATTTAGTCTGCGTCATGCTGAATATCCTAAATTGAAGGCATTGAAGCCGTGTGAAAAATGATGGGCGCCGCCGTTTTTTGGTGCTGCAATTTGCAATGCTGAAAAGAGGCGCAGGTCATTGTAACGAAAACAAAGACGATGGGAACAACGGCATAAGCTATCAATGCGAATTGTTATTAATACCTTTCATACTTCACGCGGCAGATGCGTTGGCTGCGTTCACTCACCCGAATCACTTACTTCAGTAAGCTCATCGGGACTCGCTCGCTTGCCGCCTTCCTGCAGCTCGAATTATTTTGGGTATTGGAAATGGAGACCCTAAAAAAACAAACGGGGCGACCGAAGTCACCCCGTGGTAGCGCGCAGTGCAGACGATTAGCTCAGGATTGCAGCCAGTTCGTCACGCACAGCAGAAACCTGCTGTGTGCCGTCAATTTTGACGTATTGAGTGTTACCCGCTTCTGCTTCTTTGCTGTAGTAAGATACCAGCGGCTCAGTCAGCTCATGGTATTCCACCAGACGTTTACGCACGGTTTCTTCCTGATCATCTTTACGGGTGATCAGTTCTTCGCCAGTCACATCGTCTTTACCTTCCACTTTTGGCGGATTGTATTGGATGTGGTACACGCGGCCAGAGCCCGGGTGTACGCGACGGCCAACGATGCGATCAACGATCAGTTCATCAGGCACATCAAATTCCAGCACGTAATCCACTTTGATGCCCGCGTCTTTCATGGCATCAGCCTGCGGAATGGTGCGTGGGAAACCGTCTAACAGGAAACCGTTACGGCAATCTTCCTGCTGAATACGTTCTTTCACCAGTGCGATAACCAGTTCATCGGTCACCAGTTTACCGGCATCCATAATCTCTTTTGCTTTCTTGCCGAGCTCACTTCCGGCCTTCACAGCGGCGCGCAACATATCACCGGTAGAAATCTGAGGAATACCAAATTTCTCCATGATGAATTGAGCCTGAGTACCCTTACCTGCGCCCGGAGCGCCCAGCAGAATGATACGCATTGCGTAAATCCCCTTGCATGTAATTATTATGAATCACGAAAACCGGTCAACCATACCATTCTGAGCACTTTTGCTCAAGGAACACCCCCCGCTGAAATTGGGGTTAAGCCTGCGCTATCCGGCGTTTTACCCACCAGGTTTGCGACACCACCGCCAGCACGATGATCACACCACCGGCAACCGCCGTCGGCGCAGGATCCTCATTTAAAAACAGTGAGATCCAAAGCGGTGCCAGTGCGGTTTCCAGCAGCAAAAACAGCCCCGCATTGACCGGAGAAACCAGCCGTGTCGACATCGTAATCAGCCCCATCGCCAGCGGCATAATTACCGCGCCTTCAAGTGCTATCCATAGCCATTGTTCACCGGCTAAGGCGGGTAAACCATGCAAAACGCTGCCACCGGAAAAAATCACTACACAAAAAGAGGCCAGAATACCGCCCAGTGAAGGCAGCCCGACGGTGCCGCTTTCGACTTTCGACGCGAAGATAAACGCCAGCGCCATCGACACCGCCGTGGCCAGTGCAAAATAGTTGGCGAAAGGGTCGTGGCCCGTGCTGCGTCCGCTCATCACCACGGCGACGCCCGCCATTCCGGCCAGTGCCGCCAGCATCAGCGGTTTATCAATGCGAACGCGGAAGAAAATCCACGAAATCAATGCCGACACAAACGGTGTGGAAGAGATGATCACCAGCACCGTGGCGATGCTGCCGCGGTTGAGCGCATTGACGAAACACGCTGACGCAATACAGAAGAACAGCGTAGACAGCGCATTTTTACGGGTGATCCACGGTACGCCCAGCGTGGAACGCGAAGCCGGCCAGAACAGGTACAACATCACCACCAGTGCCCACATAAACAGACCGCGCAGTACCACGATCAGCCATGAGTCTTCGACCGACATCAGGCGGATAAAAACGGAATCGGTACTGAGGATCACCCCGCCGAGAATGCCGATAAGAGTACCCGTAAAAGTGCCGTTTACCGGCGAAGACTGACGCATGTTTACCTCCTGTGATTCAACATGCGACAAGGTTAATGCGCTTTCAGCGGCAAAAAAAATGATATAAACAGACACAGAAGATGAAAAAAACTCACAAGGTTTAAAATGAATGATCTCCCTTCGCTGCGTGCCCTGCATTATTTTAAACAGGCCGCGCAGTTTGAAAGCTTCAGTACAGCGGCGGAATCCCTGAACGTGACACACAGCGCGGTCAGCCATCAGATGAAAAATCTCGAAGGCTGGCTGGGGACGGTGTTATTTAATCGCACAGCTGGCCGCGTGTTTCTCACCGCTGACGGAATTAAACTGAAAACCTGCTGCGATCGGGTATTTGATGAGATAGCAAAAACCTGTCACGAGATCAGAAATGGCAGCGAACAGCATCTTATCATTGCCTGCTCGCCCAGCTTTCTGGCGCAGTGGCTGCTGCCGCGCATCAGCCGGTTTTCACAACTTTATCCGCAGATAACGGTTTCTTTTCAGACGCAGTCCCCGCCCGGACAACTGGAAAACCAGCGTGCCGATGTACTGATAAAAAGCGGTCCGCACATTGAAAACCCAGACACTGACGCTATGCACATTGCCTCTGATTTTATCGGGCCGGTTTGTGCGCCTGGCCTGTGCCATGGCCTGATGCCGCCAGATTTCGGCGTCCTGCCCTTACTGCACGCCGATACGAAGATCAATGCCTGGCAGGAATGGGCAAAGGCGACGGGTGCGCGGGGCGATGTCAGTACCGGTAAACATTTCGATAATCTGATACTGGCAATCCAGGCAGCGAAAAACGGACTGGGGATATGTATCGCACCGAAAATGCTGGTGGAAAAAGAGCTGGAGGAAGGTTCTCTGATTGCGCCGGCGGGCTTTTGCGAAGTGGATCGCGCTACGACGGTGCTGGTGAGTTCTCAGCGCCGTGACGAGCCGGAGATCCGTGCTTTCAGGGAATGGATCCGGGAAGAAGCGAGGCAATAAAAAAGGGTGTGCTTTCACGACACCCTTTCGTTTTAAGCCCGGCGATTACGCCTGTAACAGCGTGTTCATACGGCGGATGAACAGGTTTGGATCTTCCAGCGTGCCGCGTTCTGCGAACAGCGCCTGATCCAGCAACAGCTCAATCCACTCGCTGAACTGGTCTTCATCAGCCACATCAGAAGCACGTTTCACCAGCGCGTGTTCCGGGTTCAGCTCAAAGATGTATTTCACTTCCGGCGCTTCCTGACCGGCAGCGGCAAAGAGTTTTGCCATCTGCGTGGTCATTTCGTCGGCACCGGTGGTAACGATGGCTGGCGTATCGGTCAGACGGTGCGTCAGACGCACTTCTTTCACACGGTCCCCCAGCAACGTTTTCACGCGCTCAACGAACGGCTCCAGCGCTTTTTCAGCTTCTTTCTGCTCTTCGCTTTCGTCAGCCAGTTTGTCCAATGTATCGTCGGCCTTGCTGACGGACTGGAAGACTTTGCCATCAAACTCAGTCAGATAGCTCATCATCCATTCGTCGATGCGGTCAGACAACAGCAGAACTTCAATGCCTTTTTTGCGGAACAGTTCCAGATGCGGGCTGCTCTTCGCCGCGGCATAGCTGTCAGCAGTGATGTAATAAATCTTGTCCTGACCTTCCACCATGTTCGCCACATACTCTTCCAGCGACAAAGTCTGCTCGCTGCTGTCGTTGCGGGTGCTGGCGAAACGCAGCAGTTTGGCGATCGCTTCTTTGTTTGCGCCGTCTTCTGCAGGACCTTCTTTCAATACCAGACCAAACTGTTTCCAGAATTGCAGATATTTTTCGTTGTCGTCTTTCGCCAGTTTTTCCAGCATTTGCAGAACACGTTTGGTCAGTGCACTGCGCAGGTTCTGGGTAATGCGGCTGTCCTGAAGGATCTCACGTGACACGTTCAGAGGCAGATCGTTGGAATCTATCAGACCACGAACAAAACGCAGGTAGTTCGGCATGAACTGCTCGGCTTCATCCATGATAAACACGCGCTGAACATAGAGTTTCAGGCCGTGTTTGTGATCGCGGTTCCACATATCCCACGGTGCCTGTGAAGGGATATACAGCAGGCTGGTGTATTCCTGCTTACCTTCAACGCGGTTATGGCTCCAGCTGAGCGGATCGCTGAAATCATGAGAAATGTGCTTGTAGAACTCTTTATATTCTTCGTCGGTTACTTCGGCTTTACCGCGGGTCCACAGGGCTTGCGCCTTGTTGATTTGTTCCCAGGTAACGGTGCCGTCTTCTTCGTTGCGGGTTTCGACTTCAACCGGCAGCGCAATGTGATCAGAGTATTTGCTGATGATGGAGCGAACGCGCCAGTCATCCAGGAATTCGTCCTGATCTTCACGCAGATGCAGGGTGATTTCAGTGCCGCGATCTGCTTTCTCGATGTCCGCCAGGGTGTACTCACCTTCACCGGCAGATTCCCAGAATACCCCTTCGTCAGCGCTGGCACCGGCTGCGCGGGTGCGCACGGTGACTTTATCCGCCACGATGAATGCAGAATAGAAACCGACACCGAACTGACCAATCAGCTGGCTGTCTTTCGCCTGCTCAGAACCCACGGATTGCAGGAACGCTTTGGTGCCGGATTTGGCGATAGTTCCGAGGTTGTCGATCACTTCATCACGGCTCATACCGATGCCGTTATCGCTCAGTGTCAGGGTGCGTTTTTCTTTATCAAACGACAGACGGACATGCAGCTCGCCATCACCTTCATAAAGCTCAGGTGCGGACAGTGCGCGGAAACGCAGTTTGTCGGCGGCATCCGAGGCGTTGGAGATCAGCTCGCGCAGGAAAATTTCTTTGTTTGAATACAGAGAATGGATCATCAGATGAAGCAGTTGTTTTACTTCAGACTGGAAGCCACGTGTCTCTTGTCCTTTCATACTCATCAAATTACCTCAATCCAGATACTGTTATTGACCAAATCAGACGTTGAGGAATAAGTGGGGTTATATGTCAGGCTTTTCAAGCGCAGGAGGAAATTTTTAAGAAGAAATGCAGAGGGATAGCAGAATAATACGGGGCGCAGAAGGCTGCGCCCGTATAACAGTCAGAACCGGAAGGGGTTACGCCCGGCGAGGGAATGTGACAGCGTGGTGCCATCGACCATATCCAGTTCGCCACCGACCGGCACACCGTGCGCGATACGGCTCGCCAGCACGCCAAACTGGCCGCACATTTCAGCGATATAGTTGGCGGTCGCTTCGCCTTCTACCGTCGGGTTGGTCGCCAGAATCACTTCCTGGATGTTTTCACTCTCCAGACGCTCTTCCAGACGGCCCAAACCAATGTCGTCAGGCCCAATGCCATCAAGGGGTGACAGGTGACCCATCAGCACAAAATAGCGACCAGAAAACTGACCGGTTTGTTCTATCGCATGGATGTCCGCCGGACTTTCAACCACGCAAATCTGACCGTTTTCTTTACGCCGTGGATTGGCGCAAATGGTGCAGATTTCCTGTTCGGTAAAGGTACGGCAATCGGCACAGTGGCCGATCTCAGACATAGCACGCGTTAAAGACTGCGCCAGCCGCATTCCGCCGCTGCGATCACGTTGCAGCAGCTGGAATGCCATACGTTGCGCGGACTTCGGGCCAACGCCCGGCAGGCAACGCAACGCCTCCATTAAAGATTCAAGGAGAGGGCTGGTTTGCATCAGAACGGCATCTTAAAGCCTGGTGGCAACTGCATGCCGCCAGACACGGCTGCCATTTTTTCTTTCTGAGTTTCTTCGATACGACGTGCTGCATCGTTGAACGCCGCAGCGATCAGATCTTCCAGCATGTCTTTATCGTCTTCCAGCAGGCTTGGATCGATTTCAACGCGACGCACGTTGTGCGCACCGTTGATGGTGATTTTCACCAGGCCAGCGCCTGACTCACCGGTCACTTCCAGCTGAGCGATTTCCGCCTGAGCCTGTTGCATTTTTTCCTGCATTTGCTGGGCCTGTTTCATCAGGTTACCAATGCCGCCTTTTCCAAACATAGTCTTCTCTCTCAGCAATGGCCGCGTCACAATCGCGGCGTTTAAATTGGGCGGATACTTTCCTCATCCAGCTCCGCGTCGAAGAAACGGCGCAGCGTCTGAATGTTGTTATCCGCAATAATAGACTGACGCGCCTGCGCCAGTTTTTCTTCATAAATGGCCTGTCGCCATTCCAGCGGCGTCTTCACCGCCAGATTATCATCTTCCAGCACGGTCAGTTCAACCGGCGTCTGATGCAATGCCGATAAGGCATCCGTCAGCACTTTCTGCGCGGACGGCGAATTCAGGTGCTTTTGCGAGGAGCGCAGGTGCAGGCAAATTTTGCCCGGCTCCGGCTGCTCGCGATACGCATTCAGCGCCAGTTGCTGCACCAGTTTCGGAATGGTCATCCGGCTGATTTCAGCCGCCCATTCGTCGCGTTCAATCGCTTCTTCCGCCAGACGGGAAGCCAGTTCAGGCGATTTTTCATATTCCAGCGCGGTGCGCAGCGCTTTCGGTGTCGCTACCGGTTCCGGTGCGACTTCCGGTTCCATCGTCGCTTTCCAGCGATAAGCCTCTTCTTTTACCGGCGCGGCAGGTTCTTTCTTCACCGCCAGAGTCTGCGCACGTTCAGTCACCGAAGCGAGACGCTCCAGTGCTGAGGTTGCCGGCCGCGCTTTTCCTGGCGCTGCCGGCTCAGCTTTTTTTGGGGTGGTACTCCCCTGCCTGAGCAATTGTGTTCGCGCCTGTAGAAGTTGCGCGGTGGAATCCGGCATCGCGGCCGGTTCGGCATTGCCCTGTGGCGGAGGCGCATTGTAGTTTTGTTGCGGCGACTGCTGCGGCTGCGCTACAGCAGGACGCGATGGCTGTGGCGCTACAGCAGGACGCGATGGCTGTGGCGCTACAGCCGCCGGAACTGCGACCGGCTGCGGAGCCGGTTCAGCAATAATTACTTTTGGATGGAAGGCCAGCGCACGCAACAGGGTCATTTCAACGCCCATGCGTTTGTCCGGCGCATACGCCAGCTCTTTGCGGCCTATCAGTAAGGTCTGGTAATAAAGCTGAACATCAGCCGGCGGAATAACACGCGCCAGTTCGCGCAGACGTTGTTCGATAGCCGCGTAATGGTTATCGAGCACGGACGGCAACAGCTGAACCATCGCAATGCGGTGCAGCAGCGCCAGTGTTTCCACCAGCAGGTTTTCCCAGTCCACGCCACGTGACGCGGCTTGTTCAACCTGCGCCATCATCTGACCGCCATCGGCGCTGACCAGCGCTTCCAGCATCGCCAGCGGTTGTTCGTCGTCCAGCGTACCGAGCATTTGCGCCACGGTTTCGGTAGTGACGGCGCCCTGCCCCATGGCGATTGCCTGATCGGTCAGGCTCAGCGCATCGCGCATACTGCCGTCGGCAGCACGAGAAAGCAGCTGTAACGCACGCGGTTCAGTGGTGATGGTTTCCTGCGTTAATACGTGTTCAAGCTGTTTGCGGATCTGTTCAGCGTCCAGCGCTTTGAGATGGAACTGCAAACAACGCGACAAAATGGTGACGGGTAATTTTTGCGGATCGGTTGTCGCCAGCAGGAATTTGACGTGCGAAGGCGGCTCTTCCAGCGTTTTCAACAGCGCATTGAAGCTGTGACGCGAGAGCATGTGCACTTCGTCAATCAGGTAAACTTTGAAACGACCACGAGCCGGTGCGTATTGCACGTTATCGAGCAGTTCGCGGGTATCTTCGACTTTAGTACGGGAAGCGGCATCGATTTCAATTAAATCGACAAAACGGCCCTGCTCGATTTCACGGCAGTTATCGCACACGCCACAAGGCGTGGAGGTAATCCCGGTTTCGCAGTTAAGTCCTTTCGCCAGCAGACGGGCGATGGTGGTTTTCCCGACGCCACGGGTTCCGGAAAACAGGTAAGCGTGGTGGATGCGCCCGAGCGACAGGCCATTGGCCAGTGCGGTCAGCACATGTTCCTGTCCGACGACGTCGGCAAAAGTTTGGGGGCGCCACTTACGGGCAAGAACCTGATAGCTCATTAACACTTCATCGTTGATTTATAATGAATAATTTGACGATACACGAAAAAACATCGTTTAACCCGATTTTCTGCGCGGGTCGGCGAACCGGCGACTAAAGGCTAAGCATAATGATGCCTGCGCCAGACTGCCACTTCTTAGTGTACCAGCAGGGTCGCCATCATTCCTATTACTTTACTTTTTGCGTACCACGCCGCAGTTTCTCCACCGTCGTCCTCCTCCTGACAATTCGCACAAGGGGATGAGGGCAAATTTTGCGCACTGATTACACTGAATTCACCTCTGTTCTGATAATGCTTCCTGCCCCGCGTAAGGAGAGCCATGAAATACCTGACATTGCCTTTATTACTGCTCGTTTCCCCCGCCGCACAGGCCAGCTGGGCGCTGGAAGGTTTTCCTGCGTTTGCTGAGCCGGTCAGCGGAATATTCACCAGCGATGCCACGTTATCCAAAGGACAGCGCACACTGGAATTACATCAGGATAATCAGTGCTGGCAACCTTCGGGCGCGGTAAAGCTTAATGAGATGCTTTCGCTGCAACCCTGTGAAAGTCATCCGCCGGTAAACTGGAAACAGTTTCGCACGGGCGATTATCAGGTACGCATTGATACTCGCAGCGGCACGCCCACGCTTCAGCTGAGCCTGAAAACGGCGCAGGAAACCGTCGCTGCCGTGACAAAAACCTGTCCGCGCCAGGATGGCAAACCGCTGACCGTGGAGGTATCCGGTACCTTCAGCGATGGCGAAACAGTGCGTGATTTTTATTCCGGCCAGAGTGCAGTGGTCGCTAATGGCCACATCACGATGACGCCCGATCCGGCCAGCGGCGGCCTGCTGTTGCTGGAATCTGCGACGCGTAAAACTCCCGCCACGTTCAGCTGGCAAAACGCCACCGTCTATTTCGTGCTGACCGACAGATTCGAAAACGGCAATCCGGATAACGATCACAGCTATGGCCGTCACAGTGACGGAATGCAGGAAATCGGCACTTTCCATGGTGGCGATCTGGCCGGGCTGATCAGCAAGCTGGATTATCTGCAACAACTGGGCGTGAACGCATTGTGGATCAGTTCGCCGCTGGAGCAGATCCACGGCTGGGTCGGTGGTGGCACCAAAGGCGATTTCCCGCATTATGCCTATCATGGCTATTACACGCTCGACTGGACAAAACTCGATGCCAATATGGGCACCGGCGAAGAGTTACAAAAGCTGGTCAGCGAGGCGCACAAACGCGGGATCCGCATTCTCTTTGACGTGGTGGTCAATCACACCGGTTACGCCACGCTGGCGGATATGCAAACGTTCCATTTTGGCTCGCTGTATCTCAAAGGCGATGAAATCGAAAAGACGCTGGGCAAAAAGTGGACCGACTGGAAACCCGGCCCCGGCCAGAACTGGCACAGTTTTAATGATTACATCAATTTCAGCGACAAAGACGGCTGGAGCACCTGGTGGGGCAAAAAATGGATCCGCACCGATATTGGCGATTATGACCCGCCCGGTTATGACGATCTGACCATGTCGCTGGCGTTCCTGCCGGATATCAAAACCGGGTCCACACAAGCCAGCGGCCTGCCCGTTTTCTATCGTCACAAACCTGATACCGCCGCCCGCGAAATCCCCGGCGCTGCGCCCCGCGAATATCTGGTGACGTGGCTCAGTCAGTGGGTTCGCGATTACGGCATTGACGGTTTCCGCGTCGATACCGCCAAACACGTGGAAAAACCGACGCTGGCGTTGCTGAAAGCGCGTTCTGCCGAAGCACTGAAACAGTGGAAAGCCGCCAATCCTTCACAGGCGCTGGATGACGCGCCGTTCTGGATGACCGGTGAAGCCTGGGGGCACGGCGTAATGAAAAGTGATTATTACGATAATGGCTTCGACGCGATGATCAACTTTGATTTTCAGGATCAGGCAGCGGCGGCGCTGAATTGTTTTGCAAATATCGATGCCACCTATCAGCAGATGGCGGAGAAAATGCAGGATTTCAATGTGCTGAGTTATCTCTCATCACACGATACCCGGTTATTTTTCACTGACGATGCCAAAGGGTCAGTTCCCCTGCAACAACGCGCGGCGGATTTATTACTGCTGGCACCGGGCGCGGTGCAGATCTATTACGGCGACGAAAGCGGTCGTCAGTTCGGCCCGACGGGTTCAGATCCTTTACAGGGAACGCGATCAGACATGAACTGGAATGAGCTAAACGGTGCAAAACAGGCGTTGCTGAAGCACTGGCAAAAACTGGGGAAATTCCGGGAACAACATCCGGCGGTCGGTGCAGGTGTGCAGAAATCACAGCAGACAGCAGAATATTACGCCTTCAGCCGTCAGCATGGTGACGATAAGGTGATGGTAGTCTGGACGGGAGAAAGCGGGAAAGAATAGTGCAGAAAGCAAAAGGCCTCGCGTTAACGGCGAGGCCTTTTTACATCACACTGCAGAATTTAAATCAGTGCCCGTCGAAACACACCAGGCTGTAGCAGGTGATATTGGCATCGTTCAGGCGTTTTTCACCGCCCAGTTCCGGCAGATTGATGATGAATGCAGCATCCGTCACTTCCCCACCCAGACGGCGGATCAGTTTCGCGGTAGCTTCAATGGTGCCACCCGTTGCCAGCAAGTCGTCAATCACCAGGATCTTCTCACCCGGCAGAATGGCATCCGTGTGGATTTCAAGACTGTCAGTGCCGTATTCCAGATCGTAAGTTTCGCTGATGGTTTCACGCGGTAATTTGCCCGGTTTACGCACGGGAACAAAACCCACGCCCAAAGCCAGCGCAACCGGCGCGCCAAACAGGAAACCACGTGCTTCGGTGCCCACCACTTTGGTGACGCCGGCATCGCGGTAACGATCGGCCAGTAACTGAATGCTTGCAGCGTAAGCTTTTGGGTCTTCCAGCAAGCTGGTGACGTCACGGAACAGTATGCCTGGCTTCGGATAGTCAGGGATGGTCTTGATACTGTCTTTAATAAACTGTAGCTGCTGTGCGGTAGCGGTCATAATGTTAATTGCCTGATAAAGCTGCTGTTCATACTTAAACGCGGGCGGTCAAATGTCCCCCGTCATGCCCTTTTAAAGCATGTCGTTCAAGGAAGGAAATTGGGAGCGCACCGACGTACGAGATGCCCAAATCTATGCAAAGCTGCTTTAAAAAGCAACCCGCAGCCGGACATGATCGCCTGTTTTATTGCTCAAGGTCAACCACTGGTAATCGCCACATCATGATCAGTAACGCAAACATCATGCAAACCAATAAAATACGCACCCACAATAACGGCACAAAATAGATCGAAATCGCGAATGTCGTCACAATCAGCGCAACGGCTTTTGGCTTCGCCCCTTTCGGCAGCGCGCGATGCGCCTGCCAGTGACGTAAATAGCTGCCAAACCAGGAACGGTGCAGCAGCCAGTGATGAAAGCGTGGAGACGAACGGGCAAAACACCAGGCGGCCAGCAGTAAAAACGGCGTGGTGGGCAACAGCGGCAGCACAACGCCCAGCGTTGCCAGTACCACACACAGCCAGCCGACCATAATCAGTAATATGCGCTTCATGCAGTTCCTTTTGATTCGCACAAATTGCCAGAAATTAAGCCCCCAGTTTATACAAGTGCAACGAAGGTGTCATAACCGCCGGTTGCAGGTAAGCTATGAGCGTCATTAATGGAGATAACCTGTGAGCACTGAACGAATTTTACATGTCCTTGATCAGCAAATAGAAACTCTGGCGCGGGAAATCGAACCCATCGGCCATGTTTCCGCTTCGCAGGCCCGGTTTGATATCGCCCTTTTCTCAACCAAAGGCACCCGTCTGCGCGATTATCTGGCAGAAATTAAGATGAATTTACAGCAACTGAATCAGGAAGTGGTTGAGAAACGTTCCGCACAGGTGGCGTTTATTGCCGAGCGACTGGTGGCACAAATCACCGCCATGCAGCGTGAACTCGCCACGCAAACACTGCGTAAAACGCACCAGACGCCGGAGCGAAAAAGTCATGATAATTATACCAAACTCGCGGAAACTCAGCAGTTCGAGCGTCGTCTGATTGCGATGATTGAGGATCGGGAAACCACGCTCGGACAACTCGCCACGTTCAGTGATCAGCAACGCGTGCAAAAGGAACTGGCTGCGCTGGAAGGACGTTTAATGCGCTGTCGTCAGGCGCTGGCCAAAATTGAGAGGCAAATCGAGCGGCAGGAAAAAGGTTTTTGAATCTTTATCACATTTTTTTAATCCGGCGTTCAGACCCGCCATTTTCTTATCTATAATGGTAAGTCCAAAACCTGCTAATAATAATGTTGGCCAATATGTCCGTAGAAAATGCGCCTCCCGAACTTCAGCTTGCTGTTGATCTGATTTACCTGCTTGAGTGCAACGAAATTGCACCGGAAACCGCTCTCGCAGCACTGGAAATCGTACAACGCGATTATCAGGAGAAGCTGAAAAACAGCAAAAGCACGCTGTCTATTAGTTACCTTTAAGCCGTCCGGCTGACTGTATCAGGGGAACCTTTCGCATTCCCCTGAATTGCCCGCTTCCCATTAGCCCTGAGGCAACGCATCCGGTTCATCACCCGGTTGTCTCAACACGCGCTTAACTTCCTGAATCTCGCTGCCGTCCTGATTGTGCAGATACACTTCCAGCTGATTGAAGGCGATATTAATGTTGTTCTCGCGGCACAGTTTATCAATACTGCGGTTAAGTTCATCGACGGTATAACTGCGGTCACCCAGTTCACGAACATAAACACGCAGTTCGTGATCGAGCGTGCTGGCACCAAAATTAAGGAAGAAGACCAGCGGTGCAGGGTCGCTCATTACACGGGCGTTTTCATGCGCCGCCTGCAACAAGATCTCTTTCACTTTATCCAGATCAGAACCGTACGCCACACCAATTTTGATCAGCACGCGGGTGACGGTATCGCTCAGTGACCAGTTGATCAGCCGTTCCGTCACAAAGGCTTTGTTAGGAATGATCACTTCTTTACGGTCAAAATCGATAATGGTAGTTGCGCGGATACGGATACGACTGACCGTGCCGGAAAATGCTCCGATGGTCACAGTGTCGCCAATACGTACCGGGCGTTCGAACAGGATAATCAGACCTGAAACAAAGTTCGCAAAAATTTCCTGCAAACCAAAGCCCAGCCCGACCGACAGCGCCGCCACCAGCCATTGCAATTTATCCCACGAAACCCCGAGAGAACCGAGCGCTGTAATGGCCCCGATCACCGTGATCGAATACGTCAGGATGGTGGTAATGGCGTACGACGTCCCCTGCCGCAATTGCAGCCGCGACAGCACTACGACTTCCAGCAGGCCCGGCAGGTTTCGTGTCAGAACATACGCCACAATCACGGCGAGGAAACCGAGTAATAAATTGCCCAGCGTCACGGTTTGCGGAATGACCGCGCCCGCCACCGTGCTGGAGTAATGCCATAACGTTATGCTGTCGAGATAGGAAATCACCGTCAACAAGTCAGACCAAATCCAGTAGAAGACTGTCGCGAAGATGAAGAACAGCCCCATGGTGGTCAGGCGCAGCGACTGCTGGTTAATCTGATCCAGACCAATTTGCGGTTCTTCAACCGGCTCATTGCCTTCAGCGCCCTCTTTCGCCAGGTTTGTCTGACGGCGGGCCAGCGCACGACGATACGCCAGACGCCGTGCGGCAACACTTAATCCCCTGAGCGCAGTGAGATAAATAATGTTCCAAAAAATCAGCAGGTAAAGACTGTCAATCCAGCGGCCCGCAAGACGCAGCGTGGTGTAAAAATATCCGGTGACCACCAGCCCGACCAGGAAAGCCGGCGCAATCGCAATCGCCGTGACCACCACCAGACGAATGCTGTGAGAATCTTTTTCACGCCAGCCATCGCGTGCGATCGGGAATACGAGAACCGTCAGCGCCAGCAGCGTCAGGAAAATCACCACCTGCCCGATGATGTCATCCACCAGACCGAGCGGTGCTTTCTCACCGCGCACGGACCAGAAAATCAGCGGCAACATCACCAGGCTCAGACGAATGACGGAACGACGATAATGCGCGCAAGTGGCCGCAGGTGTATTGAAGTGCCGCTCGTTGATCCCACCGGGTTTAAGAATGCGATAGCAAAAGCCCATGACCAGCTGGAACACCGCCAGCCGCTGCGCCAGCGTCCATAAAAAGTCGCTCGGTTCGATATCACATTGCGAAAGCCAGTAGCCGACGCCCAGCATCAGTAACACGCCCGGTAAAACATTCAGAACCATCAGTAACAGCGCCTGCGGCGTGTGCAACTGGCTGTCGCGCTTGAGTTGTCCGACATCATTACTCAACATATCAATCCGCTGATCAATGTATTTCCTGCGCCATAACAGCAGCAAAATAACGATTAGCAACGGGATGGTCACCGGCAGGGAATGCAACGCACCCACCATCAGTTCTCCCGGTGGAATACTCACATGCAGGTCGCTAAGTTGACTTTTGACATCGCCCGGCAATGATTTGATGAACTCCCAGTTCATCGGCTTGTTACTGCTCACCCAGAAAATCTGCTGAGTCAGCGTTTCGGTCAGTGACTGGTTGATGCTCAGCAATTGTTGCTGGTTAATCTGCAAATTGATGGCGAGCGACAGCTGATTACCCAGTTGCTTATTCAGTTGATCAAGCAGTTCTCGGCGCATATCAACAATCTGATCCAGCGCATCGCTGATATCGTCATTAATCGTCTCTTTGCTGTTGGTCACCACCCCCTGAATGTAACTGTCTCCCTGAAATAAGGCATCACGCTGCTGATTAATTTTGAACTGCTCAAGCCGCAAATCTGCAATCCGCGTGCTCATATCGGTCATCAGACCGGAAGGCGGGATAGTATTTTGCTGCTGCTGATACAAAATGCGCGACAATAATAAGCTGCCTTTCAGCACCGTAATTTGCTCTTTAAGGTCATGCTCAGCCTGCGCCGAACGATCCAGCCAGTTTTTCACTGTGATATTTTTCTGTACCAGCTGGTTGCCTTCCTCGGTTGCGGCAATCAGACGTTCACTGAGCTGGCGGTTGATTCCCAGTTCCTGCGCCACCAGCGGGTCATTTTGGATATTCGAGGCATCGTCCGGCGTTTGGGCTTCTTTCGCTGTCCGCTCGGACAAAATCAGCCGTTTGCCGTTGACCACTTCCTGCAATAACTGCGCGGTGTGTTCAAGCTGATTGATGTGCGCGTTGGTGTAATCACGTTGTTTTTGCAGTAAATCCTGCAACGTGGTATTGGCTTCGAGGCTCTTACGTTGCAGGTCAATCTGCGCCGCAAGTAAAGCCTGTTGCGTGACCAGCATGTTTTGTTGCGTGTTACGTAAATCCTGCTGACCGGGCGACATGCCGTTGAGCTGATTACGGATTTTCTGAATCGCCAGTGAATAGGAGTACATCGCGTTCTGGACGCGCTCAGGCTGAGTTTGCAGGGAAATCAGCTGAGTATTAAAAGTCGATAAATCTTCCTGCGAGGACTGCAAATCGTCGAGTGTGTCATTAAGACGGTTTTCCAGCTGACGCAGCGACAGCGCGGAAAGCTGAGCTTTATTCACATCATCTTTCGGATTGTTTTTGATCTGATCCAGACCGTCCATGGCGACCCGCAGCTTTTGCGGTGCGTCGGCGACCTGTTTTTGCAGCTGATTTACTTCCTGCTTCACTCTTTCCAGCGCATCAAGATATTCCAGTGTGTGGATCAGATCCTGTTGCGAAAGCTTATCCACCGGCGTCAGGTTCTTCTGGCGGTTTAACGCATCAAGCTGGTTCTGAACTTCATTCCTGCCGGGAATATCATTACTTGCCGCATGGCCGGAAAAGGAGATAAAAAGCAGTGCAACGCATATCACAAACGTGAAAAAACCTGTCATTCCCCTTTTTTTCAGGGAAAGCCTTACATCAGAAGGGGCGGCTAAAAACCGGATACACATACGTCAGCGTCAACTCATTTACTGAATGAATAATATGGAGATGACAATAGCAGCGTTGGCGATGAAAGGAAGGAGAAAAGCGTTTCTGAATACAACATCAGAGTGTGTATTTTATAAACAAAACGGGATATAAATTTGCAGGCTTATTAATTAACAGGAAAGTATTGAGCGGTTATTTTACCGCAGTGAGAAAGGATGAATGGCACAACATGTCTATATACGTATCCACGAATCGCCCGGCATTTCCTTCTAAATCAAAGCTTTCAGGAATAAATAACCAGTTTTCCATCAGCCCTGTGAGATAAGCACGAAGAATAATGGCGGCCTGGCGGGTATCAAGATCAACCGGGAGCTGCTTTTCTTCTATACAGCGCACGAGAATACGCTCGATTTTACCGTATCCTTCCATGTATAACGCTTTGCGCGCTTCATGAACTGACGTCATCTCCCCAACAAATTCACATTTATGGAATATAATCTCCATCAATGCTTTACGTTGGCTATCGGTGACAGTGGCGACCAGAATGTAAATTAAGATTTCGCGTAAAATACGCAGTGGATTATTCGGATACTTTGTCTGATACTCTACTTCAAGCACTTTTATGCGGGATTCATAAGCTTCCCAAATCGCATTAAACAGCTCCACTTTGTTCCTGAAATGCCAATAAATTGCGCCCCGCGTCACACCGGCTGCATTCGCAATATCAGTCAGTGATGTCGACGATACCCCACGGGCAGAAAACTCACGCACAGCAGCATCCAGAATCTGTTGTCTGGTTTCCAGCGCCTGTGATTTGGTTTTTCGTGCCATAGGTTTATCTTTAAGGGGAGTTTGATTTACATACATTCTTGAATGTATGTAACATAGCACGCACATACTAAAAGCGCAGCAATGGATTTGGAATGTTGTGATCCATTGGACAATTTGAAATCGGACACTTGAGGTTTATTTATGAACAAAAACAGAGGGTTAACGCCTCTGGCGGTAGTTCTGATGCTATCCGGAAGCTTAGCACTTACAGGATGTAACGATAAAGAAGCTCAACAAGGTGCACCTCATGCTCCGCAGGTTGGGGTCGTTACTCTCAAAACTGAACCGTTGAATGTGACTACCGAACTTCCTGGTCGTACTGCTGCTTTTCGCATCGCTGAGGTACGTCCGCAGGTTGGCGGCATTATTCTTAAACGTAATTTCGTTGAAGGCAGCGAAATTAAAGCCGGGACATCGTTATATCAGATTGATCCAGCCACTTATCAGGCCGCGTATAACAGCGCTAAAGGCGATCTGGTAAAAGCTCAGGCGAATGCACAGATTTCCCGTCTGACGGTGACTCGTTATAAACCTCTGCTTGGCACTAACTACATCAGTAAGCAAGATTACGATACCGCTGTGGCCACTGCCGCTCAGGCTGACGCCGCTGTTGTCAGCGCCAAAGCTGCGGTTGAAAACGCGCGTATCAATCTGGCTTATACCAAGGTCACCTCCCCTATTAGCGGACGTATCGGTATTTCGTCGGTAACTGAAGGTGCGCTGGTGTCGACCGGCCAGACCAATGCGCTGGCAACTGTTCAGCAACTTGATCCTATCTATGTTGACGTCACTCAGTCGAGCAACGATTTCCTGCGTCTGAAGCAGGAACTGGCAGATGGCTCACTCAAGCAAGTTAACGGCAAAGCACAAGTCAAGCTGCTGTTGGATAACGGTAAAGAATATTCACAGGCGGGTACATTAGAATTCTCTGATGTGACTGTTGATGAAACCACCGGTTCCATTACTTTGCGTGCCATCTTCCCTAATCCAAATGACGCCCTGCTGCCAGGTATGTTTGTGCGCGCGCGTCTGGATGAAGGCGTAAACGACAACGCTCTGCTGGTTCCTCAGCAAGGTATTACCCGTAACCCACGTGGTGATGCCACGGCGATGGTGATTGGTGCGGACAATAAAGTTGAAATTCGTACAGTGACCACAACGCAGGCAATTGGCGACAAATGGGTCGTGACAGACGGCCTGAAAAGTGGCGATAAAGTTATCGTGACAGGTCTGCAAAAAATTAAGCCAGGCGTACAGGTTACTGCACAGGAAGTCGATCAAAACGCAGCAGCACCCGCTACAGCGACGAAGTCTTAATAGGAGCCGGTAATTCATGGCTAAGTTTTTTATAGATCGTCCCATCTTTGCATGGGTAATTGCGATCATCATCATGTTGGCAGGGGGATTGGCAATACTTAAACTGCCAATCGCACAGTATCCAACCGTTGCGCCACCGGCTATCCAGCTGACCGCAACTTATCCGGGTGCGGATGCGCAGACCGTACAGGATACCGTTACTCAGGTTATCGAACAGAACATGAACGGTATCGACAACATGATGTACATGTCGTCGACCAGTGATTCATCAGGTACTGTTCAGATTACCCTGACCTTCGCTTCCGGTACTGACGCGGATATCGCGCAGGTACAGGTTCAGAACAAACTGCAGCTGGCAACACCATTGCTGCCGCAGGAAGTTCAGCAACAGGGTATTTCGGTTGAGAAATCGAGCAGCAGCTTCCTGATGGTAGCGGGCTTTATTTCCAATAACGGCTCAATGACCCAGGATGATATCGCCGACTACGTCGGTTCCAACATCAAGGATCCTATCAGCCGTACTGCGGGTGTAGGTGACGTTCAGCTGTTTGGTGCTCAGTACGCGATGCGTATCTGGATGGATCCGAACAAACTGAACAACTTCCAGCTGACGCCGGTAGATGTCATCAACGCCATCAAAGTACAGAACAACCAGATCGCAGCAGGTCAGCTCGGTGGTACACCACCGGTTCCGGGTCAGCAATTGAACTCATCTATCGTGGCGCAGACCCGTCTGAAGTCACCGGATGAATTCGGCAAAATCATTCTGAAAGTAAATCAGGATGGTTCTCAGGTTCGCCTGAAAGATGTGGCTAAAATCGAACTCGGCGGTGAAAACTACGACGTTATTGCCCGTTTCAACGGACAACCTGCGTCAGGCTTGGGTATCAAACTGGCAACGGGTGCGAACGCCCTGAATACCGCGGCGTCTGTAAAAGCCACACTGACTAAGCTTGAGCCATTCTTCCCGGCTGGCTTAGAAATTGTTTACCCGTACGACACCACGCCGTTCGTAAAAATCTCGATTAAAGAAGTAGGTAAAACGCTGTTCGAGGCCATCGTCCTGGTGTTCCTGGTCATGTTCTTGTTCCTGCAAAACTTCCGCGCAACCCTTATCCCGACCATTGCGGTTCCGGTGGTTCTGCTCGGTACCTTTGCAATTCTGGCAGCGTTTGGCTATTCGATAAACACCCTGACAATGTTCGGGATGGTGCTCGCGATAGGCCTGCTCGTCGATGACGCCATCGTCGTCGTCGAGAACGTCGAGCGTGTCATGGTCGAAGAAGGCCTGCCTCCGAAAGAGGCCACCAAAAAATCCATGGAGCAGATCCAGGGTGCATTGGTGGGGATCGCGATGGTGCTGTCCGCAGTATTCATCCCGATGGCCTTCTTCGGTGGTTCTACCGGTGTTATCTACCGTCAGTTCTCCATCACCATCGTTTCGGCCATGGTGCTGTCGGTTCTGGTGGCGATGATCCTGACACCTGCGCTTTGTGCGACCATGCTCAAGCCGGTTGCCAAAGGTGAGCATCACGATAAGAAAGGTTTCTTCGGCTGGTTTAACAAGAAATTTGACCAAAGCACGCACCACTACACCGACAGCGTAGGCAACATTCTGCGCAGCACCGGTCGTTATCTGGTGATTTATCTGCTGATCGTTGTCGGCATGGCATTCCTGTTTATCCGCCTGCCAACCTCCTTCCTGCCGGAAGAAGACCAGGGCGTATTCCTGACCATGGCGCAATTGCCAGCAGGTGCGACCCAGGAGCGTACACAGAAAGTGCTCGACGAAGTCAGCGATTACTATCTGACGAAAGAAAAAGCCAACGTGAAGTCCGTGTTTACGGTTAACGGCTTTGGCTTTGCTGGTCGTGGTCAGAACACCGGTATCGCGTTTATCAGTCTGAAAGACTGGTCTGAGCGTAGCGGCTCGGAGAATAAAGTTCCTGCCATTGCAGGCCGTGCGATGGGCGCATTCAGCACCATTAAAGATGCACTGGTATTCCCGTTCAACTTGCCAGCGATTGTTGAGTTGGGTACAGCGACAGGCTTCGACTTCCAGTTGATTGACCAGGCTAACCTTGGACATGACAAACTGACACAGGCACGTAACCAGTTGCTGGGCATGGTTGCTCAACATCCGGACTTGCTGACTCAGGTTCGTCCAAACGGTCTGGAAGATACACCACAGTTCAAAATCGAAATTGATCAGGAAAAAGCAACGGCACTTGGCGTTTCAATTTCCGACATCAACACCACTCTCGGTGCTTCGATTGGTGGTAGCTACGTCAACGACTTCATCGACCGTGGTCGCGTGAAGAAAGTGTACGTTCAGGCTGAAAATAAATACCGTATGTTGCCGTCAGACATCAATAACTTGTATGTCCGTGGCAGTGCTGGCCAGATGGTGCCGTTCTCCGCATTCTCCAGTGCGAAATGGGAATACGGTTCACCACGTCTGGAACGTTACAACGGTCTGCCATCCATGGAAATTCTGGGTCAGCCAGCTCCGGGCAAAAGTTCGGGTGCTGCAATGGAGATGATGGAGTCTCTGGCTTCCAAACTTCCAAGCGGTATCGGCTATGACTGGACCGGTCTGTCCTATCAGGAACGCTTGTCAGGGAACCAGGCTCCGGCCTTGTACGCTATCTCCCTGATTGTCGTATTCCTGTGTCTGGCAGCGTTGTACGAAAGCTGGTCAATACCGTTCTCGGTCATGCTGGTGGTTCCGCTCGGGGTTGTGGGTGCGCTTCTGGCAGCCACGATGCGCGGACTCAGTAACGACGTTTACTTCCAGGTAGGCCTGCTGACCACCATCGGGTTGTCCGCGAAGAACGCCATATTGATTGTTGAGTTCGCCAAAGACCTGATGGACAAAGAAGGTAAGGGTCTGATCGAATCCACGCTTGAAGCGGTTCGTATGCGTCTTCGTCCGATTCTGATGACCTCACTGGCATTTATCCTCGGTGTAATGCCGCTGGTAATCAGCTCCGGTGCAGGTTCCGGTTCTCAGAACGCCGTAGGTACCGGCGTAATGGGCGGGATGATCACAGCAACGCTGCTGGCGATCTTCTTTGTTCCGGTCTTCTTCGTAGTGGTTCGTCGCCGCTTCGGTAAGAAGAACGAGGATATCGAACATACGCACAAAACAGAGCATCCGACGCTGTAACGGATCCTCATACTGACGAAAGGCCGCTTATGCGGCCTTTTTTTTCGCCTGAGTCTTGAACCGGAAAACAGATGGGTGCATACTTATTGTTATAGTATAACATAACAACCTGAGGCATTATGAAACCCGCTATCCATCCTGCGTATCGCACCGTGGTTTTCCACGACACCAGTGCTAATGAATACTTCAAGGTCGGTTCAACCATCTCGACAGACCGCACCATTGAGCTGGAAGGGGCAACCTACCCTTACATCACGATTGAAGTTTCTTCCGCTTCCCATCCGTATTACACCGGTAAGCAGAAAGAGTATTCAAAAGAAGGCAGCACCGCGCGATTCAATCAACGCTTCGGCAGCTTCCTCGGTAAAAAGTAAACAACATCAGGGAAATTGTTATGCAGGTTCTGAGTTCATTACGTTCGGCAAAAAATCGTCATCCGGATTGTCGCGTGGTTCGCCGTAAAGGCCGGATTTACGTAATCTGTAAAAGCAATCCGCGTTTTAAAGCCGTTCAGGGCAGAAAGAAAAAGCGTTAACGCTGCGCCTTTCCCTTACGCCCCTTATAAAAAAATAAAAGCCCCGCCGCTTGCCCGACGGGGCTTTTTCTTATGTTAAGACATGATGTAAAACCTCCTCACAGCGAAACCGTGAGGAGGGGAAATCTTATTTCATGCTGGCAACGATCGTCTCAACGTTATGCTTAAACGCTTTGATATACGTCGTGGCCGGGCCTTGCGGGCCTGAAAGTGCTTCAGGATACAGCTCACCACCAGGTTGCGCGCCGCTCGCCGCAGCAATCTGTTTCACCAGACGCGGATCGGTTTGATTTTCGATGAAGTACGTTTTCACCTTCTCCTCTTTGATCTGCTTAATCAGCGACGCGACACCGCTGGCGCTGGCCTCCGCTTCGGTAGAAAAGCCGACCGGTGCCATAAAGCTGACATGGTATTCCTGACCAAAATAACCGAAAGCATCATGGCTGGTCAGCACTTTACGCTTTGACTGAGGAATGCCGGTGAATTCAGTTTTGGCCCACGCATCAAGCTTCTGTAACTGCTCAATATAGGCGGTTCCGCGCTGGCGGAAATAATCAGCATCTTCCGGATCGGCTTTGATCAGCGCATTCATCACATTGGTCGCATAAATCACGCCGTTCGCCATGCTGTTCCAGGCGTGCGGATCGGTAATTTGTTTGCCGTCTTCTTCCATTTTACGGGAATTAACACCTTCAGATGCCGTCACCACATGACCTTTGTAACCGGAAGCCGTCACCAGACGGTCGATCCACCCCTCCAGACCTAAGCCACTGACGAAAACGACATCAGACGCGTTAATCGCCTTACTGTCTTTCGGCGAAGGCTCAAAGCTGTGCGGATCACCGTCAGGTCCGACTAGCGTCGTCACTTTAACGTGCTCGCCGCCCACTTCCTGAACGATATCCCCGAGAATAGAAAAACTGGCCACCGCATCCACGGTTTTCGCCACAGCCAGCGGGCTCGACAACAGGGCAGCTGCTGCGAGTGATACAGGTAATACTTTCATCATGTCCCCTTAATTGTGGTACTGCTTATTAATTTACTGCTGCTTAAGTTCGCGAAGCCGTTAACATCCCGCCCCGCTTTCCAAATAAAACTGAAATAAAGAAGATCACCGTCGCGCTGAGGACGATAGCCGGGCCTGCGGGCAGCGAAGCATAATAAGACCAGATAAGCCCGACGATACTGGCGATCACACCGATAATCATGGCGCTCAGCAAGGTATGGGGTAAATCCTGCGCCCAGAAACGTGCGCTGGCCGCGGGTAACATCATCAAACCGACGGACATCAGCGTGCCGAGGATCTGGAAGCCGGCAACAAGGTTCACAACGACCAGCGCCAGGAAAATCCCATGTATCGCCGCCAGCCATTTCCCTGCGCTGACCCGTAAAAACAGTGAATCGAAAGATTCTATGACCAGGGCGCGATAAATACAGGCCAGCACCAGCAATGACACACTGGTAATAATGCCGACCATAATCATTGCTGAGGAATCGATAGCGAGAATGGAGCCAAAAAGAACGTGTAGCAGATCAACACTGGAACCGCGCAGGGAAACCAGCGTCACACCCAGCGCGAGCGATCCCAGATAGAAACCGGCAAAACTGGCATCTTCTTTTAATTGCGTGCGGCGGCTCACCAGGCCTGACAGCATTGCCACTGCAAGTCCTGCAATAAAACCGCCAATTCCCATGGCGACCAGCGACATTCCTGAAATCAGATAACCGATAGCCGCACCCGGTAATACGGCGTGGGAAAGTGCGTCTCCCACCAGACTCATCCGGCGTAATAGCAGGAAAACGCCCAGAGGCGTGGCGCTGATGGATAATGCGATACAGGCAATTAACGCGCGGCGCATGAAACCAAACTCAATAAAGGGGTCGGCCAGTAAATGAAAAAGCATCATGAATTGGCGACTCCCGCGACGAGAGAAAAAGGTTCGGTCGAAATACAGGCATGGGCCTGATGCGGGAAGTGACCCAATACGTCGTGCGCCGTTCCCCACAGATTCTGTTGCGCGCTGAGGTAAAGCACATGAGGAAAATGCCGGGCAACCATTGAGATATCATGTAAAACCGCAATGACGGTTTTGCCTTCCTGATGCCACTGCGCAATCACCTTGAGCAGCAGTTCCGTTGTCTGGGTATCGATGCCGGTAAAAGGTTCATCAAGCATGATAAGAGGCGCCTGTTGCACCAGTAATCGCGCGAATAAAGTGCGTTGCAGCTGACCACCAGAAAGCGAACCTACGGGCAAATGCGACATTTCAGTCATCCCGACCGTCTCAAGCGCCTGAGTTACTGCGGTGGCTGACTGCTGATTTATGCCGCCAAAAAGTCCGCTTTGCGGCCAGCACCCCATGGCGACCAGGTCGAATACGCTGATCGGAAAACCGCGATCCAATTCCGCCTGCTGCGGTAAATAGGCCAGACGCGGACGCTTTCCGCCGGTGAAGGTAATATTGCCCGCAACCGCCTGCTGAAGGCCAGCCAGCGTTTTGAGGAAAGTGGATTTACCCGCCCCGTTAGCCCCGATAACCGCCGTCAGTGAGCCCGAAAGAAACTGCCCGCTGATCGGCATCGCAACCGCCCGGCGGTCATAGCCGACTTCAACATTATTAACAAAAATCATGGTAGCGATATTGCCCAGTAAATTGCGGCCCATAAAATAGCCAGTACAGCCAGCACGGCGAGACAGCGCACTGGCGAAGAAAGTGTAAAGAGTGTTTTGGTCATAGCCCCTCCATTCGTTACAATATAACATCACACACCAAGCTTTGTATCAATACATGAACTGTTTCGATTTTTTACCAGATGCCCTTTCGGAACGAGGATTGCACACCCCGGGCCAGGCGAAATTGTTAGAAAAGGGTAAAAATTGATGAATAGAAACTAATTGTCATTACAATCAGAAAGTTATGTTTTTTCGCACTGGAAATTTTTTTCTCTACTCAAAACACATCCTGATAAAAGTATGCAATAATAGAAAGGTATGGAGTTCAAAGGCGAAAACCGGTGAAAAAATTTATCCCCTACCCTATTAATGGGGACAATCTGACTCCTTCAGATTTGCTGCAGATTATTGAACGTTATTTATCTGAAATTGAAGAACCCTTAATTGGTGATTTAACTTACTTCTCAGAAAATGCACGTTACGAACCCAATTCTTTGCAAATCGTGTCAATCGTTGCAATTGGCGAAAATTGTTATTCGCTGAACTACCATTTCAGATGGACGATTTTCAACGGTTGTCTGGACATTAATGCACAAGAGTTCACAACGCAAAGTGTCACATTCCTTGTAAAGCCGGCAGGTCTGGAGTTTGATATTATTGATTTGTTCAAAGGTTCAACGGCTGAAGAATTGTAAGTTTGAGTAATACGTTTGCGCAGCTTTCTCAAAATGAATTATATTTAAATTATATGTTGTGTAATTAGCCTGAGAAAGTTCATCCCAAAGACTGCGATTGTCTTTGATGTATAAGTCAGTTCATAGCGTTAGTCAGTTCATAGCGTTAGTAGTGAGAGCCGTTTTCTGTAAGCCATCAAGTTTTGTTGTTTACTCACAGAGTGTTATCAACACCGAATAAACCATTACGGAGGGGATGATATGGATGAGTACTCGCCTAAGCGGCACGATATCGCTCAGTTACGCTACCTGAATGAAATGTTGTACGATGAAGGCATCGCGACACTGGGTGACAGTCACCACGGTTGGGTCAACGACCCCACTTCTGCTGTTAACCTGCAGCTCAATGAACTGATTGAGCACATTGCATCCTTTGTGATGAGCTTTAAAATTAAGTATCCGGACGATACCCATTTAAGTGATCTGGTTGAAGAGTATCTGGATGATACCTACACCCTGTTCAGCAATTATGGAATTAACGATTCTGATTTACGCCAATGGCAAAAGACCAAGAAGCGATTATTCAGAATGTTCTCAGGGGACTACATCTGTACCCTAATGAAGACTTGAGTAATAATTTATATGCAGTCATCAGATAAAAATGAAAAGGCTAAGATGAACAAAATCGACTATTTGATGCGTTTAAGAAAATGCACCACTATTGATACACTTGAACGTGTCATTGAAAAGAATAAGTATGAACTGTCCGACGACGAGCTGGAATTGTTTTACTCAGCAGCTGATCATCGTTTAGCGGAGCTAACGATGAACAAGCTGTACGATAAAATCCCGGTATCAGTCTGGAAATTTGTACGCTGACAGACAGAGTCAGGTCGAAATACCTTTCGACCTGACGCTCATAATTCATACAAAATAACTTAAGCAATTTTTAACTATTTCTTCAGATATTTCTTTCTGCTTTCTCTTTGATCTGCCGGTGAAATGTTTGTAAAAGAAACTGGAAACATTGTTCTGTTTTAGGCGAGCGCAGAGGCGCAGGCTTACGCATCATCGCAACTGTACGACTTAATGTGGGTTGCTGCAGATGAATCACTGTTAATTCATCATCATTAAGTGTTGCAGTATATAACTCTGGTAATATCGCCAGAGCCAGACGTGAACGAACTAAACCATATAACGTCTCCTGAAAATCCACTCGATAACCCACCCGCAAATTCAGCCTGTGACTTTCAATCAATGAACTCACCAGCCTGCTAACATTTCCTTTTGAAAACAAAGCAATATCCCTTTTAGCCAGTTGTCTCCAGGGAATATTATGACCTTCTGATAAGGGATCATCGCGCCGGATCACCGCCACAAAAGGGTCTTCCAGCAGCGGATATATCGCGACAGAATCCGGCACCGTGCTGTCGGTCGCACCAATACCAAAATCCACAGATCCGTTCTCCAGTTCCAGTAATAATGCATCGTTTGTCAGGTCATGAAATTCCACACGCATATCAGGGAAATATTCCGATAATAACTGCGGAACGACTGGGAATAACAACGTACTGACTGAAGGCACTAATCCGATACGTAAAGTTCCATCACCCCCCTGCCGCATAATTTGTTGCATATCATCGAAGGCACTATGCGCTGTATTCAGTAGCCTTTCTGCATAAGGAAAAACAGCTTCGCCCTGTTCGGTCAGGCTGACTCCCTGAGCGGTGCGGTTTAATAATTTTCCCCCCAGCACTGATTCAATTTGCCGCAGTGCGCTGCTTAAAGCTGGCTGACTGATCGCCAGACGGTTCGCCGTGTCGGTGAAACTGCGTAACTGCGCCAGCGTTACAAAGTATTGAATTTGCTTAAGGGAGAGCGCAGGCAACCGGCGCCAGGGTTCAGACATGATGGTCAGGGATCCCGCTAAAAATAGAAAACGTTTGCTCAGCATAACCGCATCTTATAAACGGATAAAATAATTCATCTGTGCAAAGCCATTCCCTCTCCCTACATTAGCCCCATCACTTTGTAAATCCGGATACTGACATGACTGAAAACATTGCTCCGTTACCCCTGCGCCAGCGCGCGGTTCAGGCTGCGTTAGGGAAAATCCCTTTTGATCGTCTGCTTATCAACGCAAACGTTATCGATATGGTGACGGGGGAAATTCGCGAAGCCGATGTTGGGATCATTGGCAATATGATTGCCAGCGTCCATCCGCGTGGAAAATTCTCTCAGGCAGAAAATGTCGATGACTTAACCGGTCGCTATCTTTCGCCGGGACTTATCGACACCCATGTGCATATCGAAAGCTCTCACCTTTCGCCGGAAAAATACGCCGGGATTGTCGTTGCTCAGGGGACGACCACCGTGTTCTGGGATCCGCACGAACTGGCAAATGTGCTGGGTGTCGCCGGTGTGCAATATGCCGTTGAGTCGAGCCGTAATTTACCTCTGCGCGTGATTTGCGCAGCCCCTTCCAGCGTACCTTCCACTCCAGGTTTAGAAATGTCCGGCGCTGACTTTCACGGTCAGGAAATGCAAACCATGCTGAGCTGGCCGGAAGTCGCCGGGGTTGCAGAAGTCATGGATATGCACGGCGTGATTAATGGCAGCGGGCGGATGCTGGAAATTCTCGAGGCCGGTTTAAACAGCGGCAAACTGATCGAAGGCCATGCCCGCGGGCTGAAAGATGAACAGTTGCAAGCCTATCTGGCGGCTGGCGTCACCTCTGATCACGAACTGACTTCTGCGCAAGATGCACTGGAAAAACTGCGCGCTGGTCTGACGCTGCAAATCCGCGGCTCCCATCCTTATCTTCTGCCGGAGATCGCTGCTGCGTTGCTGGCGCTGCCACATCTTTCCTCACAGATTACGCTGTGTACTGATGATGTTCCGCCCGATCATCTGCTGGAAAAAGGCGGGCTGATTTCGTTAGTCAAATTGCTAATTTCACACGGGTTACGTGCCGAAGATGTATTGCGCATGGCGACTTTCAACGCCGCTATACGCATGCAACGTTCAGATTTAGGGCTGATTGCACCAGGCCGTACGGCAGATATCATCGCGTTTGATTCACTGGAAAATCTGCATCCGCACGCCGTATACGTGGCCGGAAATTGTGTGGCAAAAGAGAGCAAACTTCTCTTCACGCCAGCGGCGGCCAGTGGTGTGACACCTCCTCTTGACACAATGCGGCTCAGCGCACTTACTGCTGACGACTTCCGCATGAAAATTGCGGGGCTGACAAACGGCAAAGCCCGTCTGCGTAATATCAAAGGCGCACGTTTTACACAGTGGAGCGAAGTGACCGTTGACGTCAAAGACGGCGTGGTACAACTCCCGGAAGGCTTCAGCCTGATTTGGGTACAGCACCGCCACGGGCGGCACGACGCCACCCCCAAAATGGCATTACTGGAGGGCTGGGGAGAACTGCGCGGAGCGATTGCCACTTCCTACTCGCACGATTCCCATAATCTGGTGGTACTGGGACGTTCCCCCGCAGATATGGTTGTGGCGGCGAATCAGCTCATCTCCAGCGGCGGCGGAATGGCACTCAGCCAAAACGGCACATTGCTGGCTAAAGTGGATATGCCCATTGCCGGAATGCTCTCTGAATTGCCAGCGGAACAACTGGCTGAACAATTCAAAAATTTGCGTGAACTCAGCGCACAGATAGCCGACTGGGAACCCCCTTACCGCGTTTTCAAAGCCATCGAAGGCACATGTCTGGCGTGTAATGCCGGGCCGCATCTGACTGACTTAGGTCTCACTGACGGCGGACTGCGTGAAATCGTCGACCCGGTTCTGGAAATCTGGCCGGAATAAATCTGCCCTCCGGCGCCACGCCGGAACAGAAATGATAGCAAACACAACATTATAAAAATTATCGTCAGGGGAATTTAAGCATGTCTGAAAGTTCTGTTAAAAACGTAGCAACCTCAACGCAGGAAAGCTGGTTGCAGCGACGCTTTCATTTACATCAGCGCCAGACCCGGGTGAAAACCGAATGTCTGGCAGGGATCACCGGATTCCTCGCCGCTGCTTATTTGCTGGTGGTGATCCCCGGTTTGCTGGCAGTGAGCGGGATGGACAAAGGCGCGGCGACAACCGGCGTGATCCTGGTATTTGTGCTGGGCTCATTACTGATGGCGTTCTACGCTAATCTGCCGTTTATGGTCGGCCCCGGCATCGGCGGTTCCGTGCTGGTCGGCGTCACGCTGGCCGGTGACGGCATCAGCTGGCCCATCGCATTAGGGATAGCCTGCTGGTCGGGTATTTTATTCTTCGTGATGACTGTTTTTGGTCTGCGGGAAGTCGTCACACGTTCTGTGCCGCAGTCCATCAAACTCGGTCTGACGGCATCAATTGGTATTTTCGTTGCCCTGCTCGGTTTTCGTAACGCCGGACTGGTGATGGCTAATGCAAAGACACATGCACTGGCGTTAGGCGATTTCACCGCGCCGGGTGCGCTGATTGCGCTGCTCGGTTTGCTGCTTGCCGTGGGATTGCAGGCGCGCAAAGTACCTGGAGCAATTCTCTGGGCTATTTTACTGGCGACCGTGGCCGGTATTCCGTTTGGTGTGACGCATCTGCCTGAACAATGGATTTCCCTGCCCCACTCAGTGGCTCCGCTGTTGGGCAAAGTCGATTTGATCGGCGCGATTAATATCGCTTTCCTGCCTTTCCTGTTCATCTTCTTTGCATCAGAATTCTTCTCAACGATGGGCACAACGCTGGCGGTAGGCGGAGAAGCCGGGTTGCTTGATGAACATGGCAATATGAAGCACATCAACCGTCCATTCATGGTGGACTCTGTTGCCGCAGCGCTCGGCCCGATTGTGGGGATCCCAGCCGCAACCGCGCTGATAGAATCGTCCGCGGCTGCAGAAGCAGGAGGTAAAACAGGCCTGACGGCGCTGTCTGCCGCAGTGATGTTCCTGCTGATGCTATTGTTCACACCGGTTGCGCTGATGATCCCGAAAGAAGCGACCGCACCTGCGCTGATCCTGATTGGCCTGAACATGTTCAGTAATCTGCGCAAGGTCGATTTGGCTAACTTCACTGATGCGCTGCCGGTGCTGATGATGGTGATGATTACCCTGATTTCCAACAGCTTCGGTACCGGAATTGCCGGTGGCCTTCTGTTTTACATCATCATTAAAGTGGTGGCAGGTAAGGTGCGCGAAGTGCCTTTGGGATTGTATATACTCGCCATCCCGCTGGTGTATTACTTTGCGACGCTGGTTCATCACTAAAAAAACCAGTAAACAATCAGCAAACCAGGGCGCGGATAACGTGCCCTTTTTTATGGGTGCAGTTTGGCTAAGAGGGAGTAATGAATCGGAAAAATAAGGGGATTGATAAAACGGGAAGGCCTGAAATTGGTGGAGGCCCTGCCAGCTACATCCCGGCACACACGACACCTGCTATGGCTGCTTCCTTCCGGACCTGACCGAGTTAACAAGTTAGCGTTGCGGGAGAACCAACAGGGCCCCCATTGACGTTGTCGGCTTCATTTCTCCTGAAAGAATCGAAGCGGTGGGCATTATCTGTGATGCCCGAGGCAAAAGCAAGTTAACCGCCGACAACCGTTGTTTTCTTAAACAATACGCCTGAATCTGGACGGACAGAAGGACATTTTTTGCGTCATACTGTTTGCCAAACACTGAGGAGGATGTCATGTCAGAGCCCGATAACTTTCGCCAGCGCGTATTCCAGATAATCGCTGCCATTCCCCCGGGTCAGGTCACGACTTATGGCAACGTCGCTCAGCTGGCTGGTTCTCCGCGGGCGGCACGTCAGGTGGGCGGTGTGCTCAAAAAGTTACCCGAAGGCAGCACACTTCCCTGGCATCGGGTGATTAATCGCCACGGTGAAATTTCCCTCCAGGGTGAGGACTTTAAACGTCAGCGTCAGGCGCTTCTGGCCGAAGGGATTATCTTTAAGAAAGGTAAAGTTGATTTAGAAAAGTATGGCTGGAAGTGGTAGTGCTGCGCACATCATTACGCAAATAAAAAAGCACCGCCGGAGCGGTGCCTGAATCATCACGAGTCACGAATAAGTGAGTAACGAATTAGTACGTTGCTGACTGTGTCGGAACTGCACTTACCGGTGCCGGTGCCGTGCCCAGACCCGAATTTGACGGGTTAGTCATTGGCGCCAGAGCATTTGGTTTAGTCGCCACAGGGACGGCTACGACCGGAACAAGTTGCAGGTCGGCACGCGTGCCCTGACCGTTATTGATGACTTCTTTGATGCTGTCAGTAACAAAGGTTACCTGACCATTAATGGTCACCGCCGCACTTAACAGAACACGCGCATTAGGCGCAATTTCCTGTGGGTTGTACGGCAGGATAAACGTAAACGGTGACTGTTTGCCCTGGGTTCTCGCGACTTTCTGCGAGATGACACGCGACGGCGCATCAGCAACCGAAGCATCAGACAAGGTCACGGTCAGAACCGCATCTGGCGGCAAGGCCACACGCTGATTAATGAACACGCTACCCGATACGTTCGGGCCGGTGATCGCCGGTGCAGTGGCCGGGCTGGCCGCGGTATTCACTGGAGGTTGCTGCGCTGGAGCCTCGTGATGCTGTGCGCATCCGGCAAGAGTCAGAGACAGCGCGGTTCCACCTACTATCTGCCAAAGTTTCATTGATCCTTCTCCCTTTTATTATTCGATTGTCGACAAGTTGTAACAAACGTAACCAACGCCGACGATGAACTTAGTGACTTAAACCAGCTTACCCAATAATCATGGCACAAAAAACCAGAGTTCGCCGCCCCGAGGATAAAACAAGACTTCTGAGGTTTCAAAAGATCCACTATGATTAACAGGTTAGACCTGTCAGCGAAGGTGTATTTCAGAACATTCCTGCCTGCGGTATCCCGAACAACTTAGGTCAATATCACCGGTAACTTTCATGAGGCCACTATGAGTCAGGCATTAAAAAATCTGCTGGATCTGTTAGATCTGGAAAAAATCGAAGAAGGACTGTTTCGTGGTCAAAGTGAAGATCTGGGCTTGCGTCAGGTCTTTGGTGGTCAGGTTGTCGGTCAGGCGCTGTACGCCGCTAAACAAACCGTGCCCGTCGATCGCGGTATTCACTCTTTTCATAGCTACTTTCTGCGTCCCGGTGACAGCAGCAAACCCATCATTTATGACGTGGAAATTCTGCGAGACGGCAACAGTTTTAGCGCACGACGCGTAAAAGCCGTTCAGCATGGCAAACCGATTTTTTATATGACCGCGTCGTTCCAGAGCCAGGAAACCGGCTTCGAACATCAGAACACCATGCCTGATGTCCCGGCACCAGAAACGCTGGTTTCAGAATCAGATATTGCCAAAAATCTGGCGCATCTGATCCCTGAAAAATTCCGCGAAAAATTCATTGGTCACAAGCCGATTGAAATGCGTCCGGTGAAATTCCATAACCCGTTGAAGGGAAGTGTAGAAGAACCTCACCGCGCGGTCTGGTTCAGGGCTAACGGAGAAATGCCGGATGATTTGCGCATCCATCAGTATCTGCTGGGTTATGCCTCGGACTTCAATTTCCTGCCGACTGCATTGCAACCGCACGGTATCGGGTTCCTTGAGCCGGGAATGCAGGTCGCGACCATCGACCATTCGATGTGGTTCCACCGCCCTTTCCGTATGGATGACTGGCTGCTATACGCCGTTGAAAGCACATCTGCTTCGGGCGCTCGTGGTTTTGTACGCGGACAATTTTATACCCGTGATGGCGTGCTGGTTGCCTCTACGGTACAGGAAGGCGTGATCCGCCAGCGGACGCCTGAATAAACATTCTCCGATCACGGTTGGCAAAAACTGTGCATTAAAAAGGGGCGATATCATTATCGCCCCTTTTGCATATCATCATTATTTTATTGTTTTGTACTGCTTAATGAGAGAGTTAGCGCACTACTTTCTCTGAAATCCTGTTACTGAGCCATTACTGGTTATAGGCGTTTTCGCCGTGGCTGTTCACATCCAGACCTTCACGTTCCTGCTCTTCAGGAACACGCAGGCCTACAATCATGTCAGCCACTTTGTAACCGATGAAGGCCACAACACCAGACCACACCAGTGTGACGCAAACGCTGAAGAACTGAACCCAAACCTGATGGCCCATGGTCACGCCTTCTGCGTAACCCACGCCGCCCAGAGAGCTGGAAGTGAATACGCCGGTCAGCAGGCAACCTACGATACCGCAGACGCCGTGAACACCGAATACGTCACAGGTATCATCAACGCGCAGCCATTTTTTCAGGGTAACGACACCCCACAGGCCAGTCACACCGCCGACCAGACCGATGATCAACGCACCGCCCACGCCGACCGTACCACACGCCGGAGTGATGGCAACCAGACCTGCGATAGCACCGGAACTTGCGCCCAGCAGAGAAGGCTTGCCGCGAACCATCCACTCAACCAGAGTCCAGGACAGGATTGCGCCAGCCGTTGCAATCACAGTATTCAGGAACGCCAGCGCGGCAATGGAACTTGCTGCACTTGCAGAGCCGGCGTTAAAGCCGAACCAGCCGACATACAGGATTGCAGCGCCAGTGAACACCATTGGCAGGTTGTGAGGTTTGAATGCTTCTTTACCGAAACCAGCACGTTTGCCCAGCAGATAAGCACCGACCAGACCCGCGATAGCGGCGTTGATATGAACAACGGTACCGCCGGCGAAGTCCAGCGCGCCATCAGCAGCCAGGAAACCGCCCGCCCACACCATGTGCGCCATTGGAATATAGGAGAAGGTCAGCCAGATCACGGTGAAAATCAGCACCGCAGAGAAACGCACACGTTCAGCGATACCACCGACGATCAGTGCCACGGTGATACAGGCGAATGAACACTGGAATGCCACATGGATCATCTGCGAGAAGGTGCCGGTAACAGAATCCAGGCCAATGCCTTTCATCATTACGTTGCCGAAACCACCGAAGAAGGCGTTCCCTTCGCTGAATGCCAGACTGTAACCGTAAAGGATCCACAGAACGCAGACCAATGCGAAGGTCACAATAACCTGAGTCAGCATGGATAAAACGTTTTTGGAACGCAGTAAACCGCCGTAGAACAACGCTACGCCAGGTACGGTCATAAACAATACCAGCGCAGTACAAATCATCATAAAGGCGTTATCAGCGCCGTTGGCGGCGGCTGGTGCTGCGGCCATGGCAAGCGAAGGCAATAATGCCACTGCGCCCAGCCCCATCATGGATAAAAGTTTTTTCATTATTAACCCACCCCTGTTTCTCAAAACTGTTTTTTCTAATCTGATTTATCTCAAACCGGTTGGCATGAGAGATAAAAACCGGAAATTACAGTGCTGCTTCGTCGGTTTCACCAGTACGAATACGGATAACACGTTGCAATTCAGCAACGAAAATTTTGCCATCACCGATCTTGCCGGTGTAGGCCGCTTTGCTGATCACGTCGATCACTTCATCGAGCTGATCGTCAGCGATAGCAATGTCGATTTTTACTTTTGGAAGGAAGTTCACGCTGTATTCCGCGCCACGGTAAAGTTCGGCATGACCTTTCTGACGGCCAAAACCTTTAACTTCCGTTACGGTCAGCCCCTGAATTCCAACAGCAGACAGCGCTTCACGCACGTCTTCCAGCTTAAAAGGTTTGATCACCACAGTAACCAGCTTCATTGTGCCACTCCTCGAATTAAGGGCTTACCGCGAGAGGATTCGCGCCCGATACGCAAGGGATAAAGCAAAGGGTGTGCCAGAGTTGAAACTGATGAAAGATTCCTGCAATTCCCGCGCAAACTGGCATTTTCAGAATAATCGTGACCGGGCGCACAGTTGTTTCGCCATTCAGCACACAGCAGCGCACGCACCATTTAAGTGCTCATCGCTGCTTTATAGTGCAAGGTGTAAACCGCAGGTATTTTGCCTGCATGAATACGGTGCGCGGGATGGGATGGCGCGAGGATAAGACGTTGAGGAGAGAATGCTGGCGTAGCGAACGCGTTACGCCAGCTGACAGTTTATGCGTTTTCTGTGGAAGGAATTCCCTGCTCAGCTGACGCCAGTTCTTGCCCGGCAAGTTGCAACTGATACATCTGATAATACCGGCCTTTTTCTGCCAGCAGCTGTAAGTGGTTGCCCTGCTCAACGGCTTGCCCGCGATGCAGTACCAAAATATTATCTGCATCCACAATCGTCGACAGCCGGTGTGCAATTACAACCAGAGTTGTTTGCTGACGAATGGCACGTAAAGCACGCTGAATTGCCTGCTCGGTTCCTGAGTCGATATTGGCCGTTGCCTCGTCAAGGATCAGAATTTCTGGTGCCTGCACCAAAACGCGCGCCATCGCCAGCAATTGCTTCTGTCCGACAGAGAGATTATTACCCTGTTCGCCCAGACGCGTATTCAACCCTTCCGGCATTCCCCGTACCAGCGGAGAAAGCTGCACAATATCCAGTGCGTGCCAGACCTGAGCTTCATCAATATCGCGACCTAAAGTCACGTTAGAGAATACCGATTCCGCCAGCACCACCGGATCCTGCTGAACCATAGCAATTCCCTTTCGCAGACTGGAATGCGAGAGATCAGCAAGGTTACGCCCGTCGACGCGGATCTCACCTTTATTCAGCGGATAATAGCCCATCAGGAGATTCGCCAGCGTACTTTTGCCACTGCCTGTGTGCCCGACCAGCGCCACAAATCCACGTGAAGGGACATGCAGGGTAATATTCTCCAGCACCCATTTGTCCGGGCGGTAGGCAAAACTGACGTCGCGAATATCAATCTCGCCGCTGGTCAGCAACTTATCGTCAGGTCCGTACTGCTGCTGAGTCCGATCCATCAAATCAAAGATACGTTCACCTGCGACTACAGCCTGCTGGAGAATGGATTGCTGCGACGTCAGCTCAATAAGAGGTTCGTTGAGACGCCCGAGGTAGTTGATGAAAGCATACAAAACCCCCACGCCAATCGAGCCTTCGGCACTGAAACCGAACAAGATTAACAAGCCGCATAAAATCAGGGATGAAAATAAGCTGAGTAATGGTCGCAGCAAAAATCCTTCCAGCCTGAGCGTCTGCATGCGGGCCATATAATGTGACTGACTGGCGCGGGACAGTCGTTCACCAAACCGTTTTTGCTGACGGAATTGCTGAATAACGTTCATGCCATTAATGACTTCGTTGAAGCCATCATTTATGTCCGCCAGATAAGCACGCACTTTACGAACGACCGGCGTACTGTAAATCTGGTACAGCCCCATCACCACAAACACAGCCGGGAAGATGCAGATAGCCACCGAGGCAAGTCGCCAGTCAAGGCTGAACATCGCCACCAGCATTGCGCCAATCAGCGCAATGCTGCGCAAAACCGTCGATACGACAGTGACATAAAGGTCACGGATCACTTCAGTATCATTGGTCACACGCGAAATCAGCTGCCCGACCGGCTGGGTATCAAAGGCACTCAAAGGCTGACGCAATGCGGCATCCATGACGTCGGTGCGCAAACGCTGCACCACGCCAACCGCAGCACGGTTAAACAGAAGTGCCTGAAAATAGTGCAGGCTTGCTGCCAGAAATTGCAGGAAGATGAAACTCAGCGCCAGTATACTGACTTTCCCCCAGGGCATTTCACCCTTCGCCACATAATGGTCGATAAAAAAGCTGATCAGAATCGGGCCGGTGACTTCCGCTGCGGCGGCAATCCACAGCATCAGCACCGCATAAGACAGAGGCTTACTGTAGGGTTTGCCATATCCCAGAAGACGTTTAAGCGTAGGCCAGAGCTTCTGGATTTTACTCACTTTTTGTTCAGCCATGTTATTCCGCCTCCTTTTCCGGCACATCATCCAGCGCAGCTTCAAGCTGCTGATAGCGGAACATATCGCGATACCAGCCCGGCTTCGCAGCCAGTTCGTCATGATCGCCACGCTGTGAAATGCTTCCGTGACTGAATACCAGAATCTCACTGGCTTCGGTCAACGCAGAAAGCCGGTGAGCGCTGATAATCACCGTTCTGTCACTGCCCCACTGACGCAGATTTTGCAGGATTTGATGTTCCGTGCGGCCATCGACGGCAGATAGCGCATCATCCAGGATCAGAATTTCAGCTTTTAACAACAGCGCTCTGGCAATCGAAATACGTTGTTTCTGGCCACCCGAAAGCATAACGCCACGTTCACCGACCTCTGTTTCATATCCCTGAGGCAAACGCAGAATGTCATCGTGAACGCTGGCAAGCCGTGCCGCTTCCTCAATGTCTTCCTGCGTGGCATCCGGCCGGCCGAGCGCAATGTTCTGCGCGACGGTGTCTGAAAACAGGAAAGGCGTCTGGCTGACTACCGCAAGCCGCGCGCGCCAGTCATCGAGCCGGATCTCTTTGAGTGACAGACCGTGGTAACGCACATCGCCTTCAGTCACATCGAACTGGCGCTGAAGCAATGCCAGCAAGGTACTTTTTCCAGAACCCGTCGGGCCACATAAACCGAGCATTTGCCCCGGTTTCAGGGAAAATGCCACGGACGTTAAGGCAGCGTGTTGGTGTTCGGGATAATGGAAATTGTTGATCTGCGCTTCAAGCACTGCGCGCCCCGCCGGTAAAGGCGTTGCGCCATCGGCCACCGCTGGCGCTTCCTGTAACAGGCTGCGGATACGGCTGTAGGCGGCACTGCCACGCTCTACGATATTGAACATCCACGCCAGCGCCAGCATCGGCCAGATCATCAGCCCCAGATACATCACAAAACTGGTCAGTTCACCGAGTGTCAAATGCCCGTTGACCACCATCCAGCTGCCGCCGCCAATGGCCAGAAGATTTGCCATGCCGATGGAGACGTAAATCGTCGGATCAAAACGTGCATCGACCCGGGCTACGCGCAGGTTTTTAGCACCGGTATCCGCGGCAACATCAGCAAATTGTGATGACTGATGATTTTCCAAACCAAAAGCTTTGATCATGCGGATGCTGGTCAGGCTTTCCTGCGCCTGATCGTTAAGAGAGGAAAATGCCGCCTGTGCGGTTTTAAAGCGGGAGTGCAACTGGTCGCCGTAACGCTTGATGATGATCGCCATCACCGGCATCGGCACCAGCGAAAGCAGCGTCAGTTCCCAGCTGATCTGGGTTGCCATGACAATCAGCACGGCAAGTCCCATAACCAGTGAATCCACCAGTGTCAAAACGCCCTCGCCTGCGGCAAACACCACGCGGTCTACGTCGTTGGTGGCACGGGCAATCAAATCGCCGGTGCGATGACGCAGATAAAAAGCCGGATGCTGACGACTGAGCTGGCGGAAGAAATCCTGGCGTAACTCGACGGCCAGCTTATAGGACGCACCGAATAACAGTACGCGCCAGACATAGCGCAGCAGGTACACGACTATCGCTGTGCCGAGCATCAGACCCAGCCATGCGAAAAGCACGTTGTAAGACATTTGTTTTGACGTTACGCCATCAATGATTATGCCCACCAGTTTTGGCGGCAGTAATTGCAGGACAGCAATAATGATCAGCAAGGCAACGGCACCCAGATACCGGCGCCATTCGCGACGGAAGTACCAGCCTAATTGTGCAAACAGTCTCACGCAGAGTTTTCCATACAAATAATAATGATTTTATTGAGTTAACAGATATCACAAATACCCGTTTGCTCTTCAGGCTGACAAGGATACCAGAGTTAACATGCGTTTCTGATGAAACTTTTTACTGCAACTTTTGCATTAAATGGGCAATGCGGTGGTCGATTTTATGCGCTCCATCGCAAAACTTGAGGTCACATCGTTCAGTCCCGGAATGCCGTTCACAAGTCGCTTGTAAAAGTTATCGTAGCTTTTCATATCGGAAACCTGCACCTGCAATAAATAATCATATTCTCCGGCCATCCGGTAGAAGCCCAGTACTTCCGGAAATGCTTCAACCTGTTGTACAAAGCGCTGATACCATTCGCTGTTGTGATGCTGAGTTTTGATCAGCACAAATGCCGTCAGACTCAGCCCCAGCTTATCGCCATCCAGCAACGCCACTTTGCCGCGAATAATCCCGTCATCTTCAAGGCGCCTGATTCTTTTCCAGCAGGGTGTGGAGGTGAGATTAACGGCATCCGCCAGTTCGTTCAGGGAAAGGGTGCAATCTTTTTGCAGCAGGGCTAAAAGCTTGAGGTCAATTTTATCTACCATAAGGCACTCCGGGAGAATATTTTTCTACAAATACGGCAAACCGTGGGTCAAAGAGTAACTTATTTCTCTGGTGATTACGTTATTCTTATCTCATCAAAACACTTTTATGAGTCTGCAACATGCGTAACTCCTGGGTCACTCACGCCATTAAAGAAATCGACGCCGATTTTCAACGTTCAGCCGACACACACTTAATTCGTCTCACACTGAATGACTTACCCGGGATTTCCATGTACCTGAAGGATGAGAGCACCCACCCTTCCGGCAGCCTGAAACATCGCCTGGCACGCTCACTGTTTTTATATGGTCTGTGCAACGGCTGGATCCGCGAAAATACGCCCATCATTGAAGCTTCCTCGGGCAGCACCGCCATTTCCGAAGCCTACTTCGCCCGATTGTTGGGTCTCCCATTTATTGCCGTGATGCCTTCCTGTACGGCTCCGCGCAAGATTCAGCAAATTGAGTTTTACGGCGGCCGCTGTCATTTCGTCGAAAATTCCAGCCAGATTTATGCGGCTTCTGAGCAACTCGCCAGAGAACTGAACGGCCATTATATGGATCAGTTCACCTACGCGGAGCGCGCGACCGACTGGCGCGGGAACAACAATATTGCCGACAGTATTTTCCGCCAGATGTCCCGCGAACCGCATCCGGTGCCGCGCTATCTGGTGATGAGTGCCGGTACCGGCGGAACCTCTGCGACGCTCGGGCGTTATATCCGTTATCAGGGGCACGACACCGAACTGGTGGTGGTGGATCCTGAAAACTCGGTATTTTACGATTATTATCAGCAAGGTGACGCCAGCGTCACCGCGCAATGCAGCAGTCGCATTGAGGGCATTGGCCGCCCGCGTGCCGAACCCTCATTTATCCCTGACGTCATCGACAACATGATGCAGGTGCCCGATGCCGCAAGCGTGGCGACCGTCCGCTGGTTAGAAAAGGTGCTGGGACGAAAAGTCGGTGGCTCTACGGGCACCAATATGTGGGGCGCTTTGCAGCTGGCAAAACAAATGCGTGAGAAAGGAGAAACAGGTTCGATCGTCACCCTGCTTTGCGACAGCGGCGAACGTTATCTGAATACCTATTTTGACGACAGCTGGGTGACGAAGAATATCGGGGATATTTCCGTTTACGCTGCACAACTGGAAGGACTTAACTAATATGTTTCCAAAATAATTCTAGTTGCAGGCAGGCGGCAAGTTTGTGAATCCCGATGAGCTTACATGAGTAAGTGATTCGGGTGAGCAAACGCAGCCAGCGCATCTGCAGCTTGAAGTATGACGGAAAAAAGCCGGGACAGAATGGCCCGGCTTGCTGCAATACCTTTTATTCGGGGGAATAGGTGAGGTGTGGAGTGTGCAGCCAGTGTTGCAAAAAGTGAGACACCGCCTGATTGCGGCAATGTCCGATGATTTGTAAGTGAGGGGATTGCTCTTTCAGCACCGGTAATGCGTTGCCCATTATCAGCCCCATCCCGACGCTTTCAAGCATTTCTTTGTCGTTCATGGCATCGCCAAAGGCCATGCATTCAGACATTTCAATCCCCAGCCCTGCCGTCAGAAGTGCCAGGGCGCTACCTTTATTGCTGCCCGCAGGCTGCACATCCAGACAATCTGCCGCTGAGAAACACAAATCTAAGCGCGGTCCGAAGTGCGCTTTCAGCTGAGGAACCAGCGCCAGCAGGGTTTCGTGAGGCGCGCAGAAACACACTTTACTGTTACCGGAATCCGGCAATAAACGCAGATCCTGCAACTGGTAACGGAAACCGCTGAACTGGTGCGGGATCAGTAAGTCTGGATCATCGAGCGACGTAAACCAGCCTTCATCGCGGAACACGTGCAGACTGGCCGGAGTATCCCATTGCGTGTGCAGAAGCTCATGCGCACAATCTTCGGACAAATCGCTTGCGTGCAACCTGTGGCCGGCTAAATCATGAATACGCGTGCCGTTACCGGTGATCAGGAAACCGTCCAGCCCGATATTTGCCAGAATATCTTTCATTTCAAGATAATGACGACCGGTCGCAAACGTCAGTTTTACCGGTTTTTCAGCCAGCTGACGCAGCGTTGCCAGTGTTTCTTCGCCCAGGGTGTGATCGGGTAAAAGCAGCGTGCCATCCATATCAAATGCAGCTAAACGGTACATGTTTCCTCTCTGAGCGGGAATAATTTTCACTTTCAAAGTATGTACCCGGATTTGCGGAACTAATAGTGAACAGTTTATGAATACTGTTCCGGTTTTAGCTCACACTTTCTTTCTTCGCGGCAAGCCAGCGCGCCGTGCGTGGGATATCCTGAACAAACGATATGCTGAACAAACAAGTTAACCTGAAAAATAAGGTTCCGTATTTATCATGCGCCTGCAAAACCGCCTTAATCAATTCCAGCGTCTGCATCTCAAAACCGGATCGTTTCCGGTTCAGCTTACTGTGGCAGAACTGGCAGACATTTTTTGCTGTAGCGAACGCCATACGCGAACTTTACTTACTCATTTTCAGGATGCGGGCTGGATTGAATGGAAATCACAGGCTGGCCGCGGTAAACGCGCCTCGCTCTGCTGCCTGAGAACACCCGAAGATCTGCGCGGCACCTATTTACAGGAATTACTGATTAACGGTGAACATTCTGCGGCACTGCAATTAAGCCAGCTGGATCCCACACACCTCAATGCCCTGCTGGCACCGCATCTCGGCGGACAATGGCAGGAAGACGCCCCCACATTACGCATACCTTATTACCGCCCTCTCCAGTCTTTGGATCCTCTGACCCTGACGGGGCGGGCGGAGCAGCATCTCGCCCATACCATTCATGCGGGACTGACGCGTTATATTCCGGGAAACTCTGCGCCACAGCCTGATCTGGCACATCACTGGCAGGTCAGTAACAATGGCAAAACCTGGCAGTTTTTTCTGCGCAGTCAGTTGTTCTGGCATAACGGCGAGCCGCTTAAAACAGCGCAACTGATGGCCCGGTTCCAGCAGCTAAAAAATTCGTCACGCGGCAAACACAATCTGGCGTCCGTCACCCGACTGTCGCAGCCTCACGCGCTATGTCTGCAATTTGATCTCGATAAACCCGATTACTGGCTGGCACATCGTTTTGCCGATCTCAATTGCCTGCTTTCGCACCCTGAAGATCCGCACATTGGTGCCGGACCTTTCCGCCTGACCACGTTTTCCCCTGAGCTGGTCCGGCTGGAGCAACACACGTTGTATACGCTGCAACATCCTTATCTGGCGGCGATTGAGTTTTGGATCACGCCACAACTGTTTGCTCAGAAAAACAATGTCAGCTGTCAGCATCCGGTCAGGATCATTCTTGGCGAGCAAGAAGAATTAGCGCGGGTAAAACCGGTAAGACGCAGCACCAGCCTGGGGTTTTGCTATATCGCCGCCAATCTCCGGCGCGGTGTGTTAAATGAAACGCAGGCGCGGAAAATCGTTCGTCTGATCCAGCGCAGCGGCATGTTAAATAATTTGCCTATCGATCATGACCTGGTGAAATCCAGCAAAGAAATGCTGCCGGGCTGGCCAATTCCTTTGCATGATGATGCGGATGTTCCGCTGCCGGAAAAACTGACGCTGCTATTTCATCCGCCCGTTGAATTTGAACTGGTGGCGCAGGCGCTGAAAGAACGTCTGGCGAAAGAAGGTTGTCGGCTTGAGGTCGGGTATCATGCCGGCAGGCTTTGGGAAGACGATACGTTGCTCCGCTCGGCCGATCTTCTGCTCGGGGACCGCCTGATTGGTGAATCGCCCGAAGCATCGCTTGAAAACTGGCTACAGCAAGACCCGCTCTGGCCGGAGATCCTGCGCGATGAAGATTATGCGTGTCAGCAACAGCGCCTGGAAGTGATTCAGCAAATCCCGCAGGAAAACCGTCGTTCGGATGAGCTTCGCGATCATTTCTTTCAATGGATGAAATCAGGCATCGTGACACCCTTGTTTAATTATCAATATCAGGTCAGTGCGCCACCGCGTATCAGCGGCGTTCAGCTTACGGCCTGGGGCTGGTTCGATTTTTGTCAGGCCTGGGTTCCGCCACCCCTGCAGGATGAAAATGCGTGAAGGAGCTGTTTCACTACACTCTTTCACTACACTCTGGCACTAAAGAAAAGTAACATTAGGGCAGTTTTACTGTCCGGCGGGCAGTGAATTCAGATAATGGTTTCAACAACAGGTAATCAGAATGAAAAGAGCAGTGGTAGTTTTTAGCGGCGGACAAGATTCAACAACCTGTCTGATTCAGGCTCTGAAGCAATATGACGAAGTCCACTGCGTCACGTTCGATTATGGTCAGCGCCATCGTGCTGAAATTGAAATCGCACAGAAATTATCAGTGGAACTTGGGGCCCGTGCGCACAAGGTTCTGGATGTTGGCTTGTTAAATGAGCTGGCCGTCAGCAGCCTGACCCGCGATAACATTCCGGTGCCTAACTTTGGGGATGAAAATAACGGCGGCCTGCCAAGCACTTTCGTTCCAGGTCGTAATATTTTATTCCTGACACTGGCAGCAATTTATGCTTATCAGATCCAGGCTGAAGCGGTGATCACCGGAGTTTGTGAAACCGACTTCTCCGGTTATCCGGATTGCCGTGATGAGTTCGTGAAGGCGCTGAACACGGCCGTTTCGCTCGGTCTGGCACGCGATGTCCGTTTTGAAACGCCGCTGATGTGGCTGAATAAAGCGGAAACCTGGGCGCTGGCTGATTATTATCAGCAACTGGATCTGGTCCGCCATAAAACGCTGACCTGTTATAACGGCATTGCCGGTGATGGCTGTGGCGAATGTGCGGCCTGTCATTTGCGCGCCAATGGTTTGCAGCAATTTCAGCAGGATAAAACAGGCGTGATGAACAGCCTGAAGCAGAAAACCGGTCTGCGCTGATTAAGCAGACGTCAGAAGCAAAGCGGGTGGCCATCAGACCACCCGTTTTCTATTAATCAGCATGTTTATCAGTACTTAGCCAAATCAGTCGTTTTCCAGTTCCAGTTCACGTAATCGCTCCAGCAACTCACCTTCCAGCGGCAACGCCTTTTGTGTACGCAAGTCGATACAGACAAACGTCAGCGTCGCATCGGCAACCACTTCGCCCTCACAAGTGACAACTTGTTCCAGCACACCGCTGCGTCCGTTTAATTGCTGCATGCTGCTGTCAATGCGCAACACATCGCCAAGCACTGCGGGTTTGCGATAATTGATGTTGATATTTACCACGATAAACGCGATTTTGTTCTCGCTCATCCACTGGAAACCCGACTGATTATCGAGCCATTCCCAGCGGGCAGTTTCGAGGAATTCCAGATAGCGCGCATTGTTGACGTGCTGATAGACGTCGATATGAAAGCCGCGAACTTTGATAAAGGTATGCATAGTGGTTAAAAAACTCCTGATAGTCGTCTGAGGCATACAACCAAACTGGTCAGATGTCTTTAGAGATTAGCAGAAGAAAACGGCGGCAACCGTTAAGGGTTTACCGCCGCGACATCCGTCACAATTTCAGACGGTCCTTGTTACGTTCAAATAATGCGGCACCAATTCCCGGTACTTCGCGCAGTTGTTCCACATCGGTAAACTGCCCAAGTTCCTCGCGATAGCTGATGATGGCCTGCGCCTTCTTCATCCCTACCCCGTTCATCACCTTGGCAAATTCCTCTGCCGTCGCAGTGTTGATGCTGACAGTACTTTCATCTGTAACCGCAGCCTGCTCCTTTTTCACTTGCGGGCCTGAGACTTTACCTGTAGCCGTTACCGGCGCTGCCGTAGTAGTCGCCACAGGGCTGGTGGCATTGGGTGCCGCGTGTAACATAACGGGCAGAGTAGAAAGCCCCAGTGCCAGAGCCAACGAAAGTGATGTAATGCCTAATTTTTTCATGCTGTATCCTCCATGTGTTTGACAGCACGGAGAGAGTGCATCAGGCAGGAAAAGCGAACAACGGGCAAGTTTCAAATATGGAAAAGGCCGCGAAAGCGGCCTTTGTTTGTTGCAACGCGTTGCAAAACTTTGCGGCGTTTACTGGTTTTGTGCAGCTGAACCGTATTTGATTTTCGCTTCCTGACGCAGGTTAGTCAGCAAGGCATCAAAGGTTACGTTCGAGGAGGTTTGTTGCATCTCCTGATTGAAACGCGCGATATCCGCTTCAGGAACGACACCCGGCGTCACAGTATTCAGTTTAACCAGTACACTGTTGCCTTTATTGTCCTGAGTCAGACCATAAACTGGCTGGTCTTTCTGAGGATGTGGCAACGCGTAGACGTTAGATTCAAACGCAGAAGGCTGCTGACTGCGCTGAACTTTCTGCACAGCACCGAAGCTCAGACCTGCCGCTTTCATCGCGTCATCGCCTTTGCCGTCTTTCAGAGCGGTCAGCAGTTTTTCGCCATCCATCCGTGCCTGATCTTGTGCTTTCTGGCGTTTAACCAGCGTCGTCACCTGATCTTTCACTTCAGCAAAAGGTTTCACGCCTTCCGCCTTATGCGCTTCTACACGAACCACAAAGGCGCGATCGCCATCGACAGTAATGATATCGGAGTTACTGCCCGGAGAACCGTCCTGACCAATCAGACCGCCATCAAAAATCGCCTGTACGACAGGTTTGAAGTTGATGCCAGCAGGAATTTGGTTTTGGGTAAACCAGTCGGTATGCACCGCTTTAGTTCCTGCAACTTCTTCGGCTGAAGTCAGAGATTCATTGTCATTGGTTGCCGCTTCGCTGACTTTCTGTTGCAGCGCGTAGTAAGCATCCAGTGATTTTTCCTGCTTAAGCTTGTCAGTGATCGCGTTACGGACAGCCGCTAACGGTTTGACCTGCTCAGGCGTCACGTCATCAAGGCGCAGGATGAAGAAACCGCTGTCAGATTTAATCACGCCGGAAACCTGACCTTTAGCCGTCAGATTAGCGTTCTTAAATTCTGGCAATGTGGTTTCAGGTTCCATCCAGCCCAAATCACCACCCTGTTTAGCGCTCAGGGCATCGGTAGATTTAGTCTTAGCCAGTTCGGCAAAGTCAGTCCCTTTTTTCAGCTCGGCGGCAACCGCGTCGGCATCAGCCTGTGATTTCAGGACAATGACGCTGTAACGGCGACGTTCAGGCTGACCGAACTCACTTTTGTGCTGATCGTAATAGGCACTGATATCAGCATCTGTCACTTCAGTTTTGCCCTGCATAGCCGCGGCATCCATTTCGATGTAGCTGACTTTTACCTGCTCAGGGGAAATAAAGCTGTTTTTGTTCTGGTCGTAGAAAGCCTGTAACTCTGCGTCAGTCACCTGCTGTTTAGCAGCCAGCGCATCGGTATCCAGAGTGGCGGTTTGTACTTCACGAACCTGCAGAAGCAGTGCAGCCAATGATTTGCTTTCTACCGGCAAAACGAAATCTGACTGGCCGTAAGCCTGCTCAAGCTGCTGACTGATGAGCTGCTGTTTCATCAACTGCGCAAAATTATCCGCGCTGTATCCCATGCTCTGGATACTTTGCAGATATTTGGCGTTATCAAAACGGCCATCAGTCTGGAATTGTGGGGTGGCAAAAATCGCATCTTTGATCTGCTGATCGCTGACGGTAATACCCAATTTTTTGGAATACTGATCCAGCAAAGTGACGTCAATCAGATTGCTCAGGGATTCCTGACGCAATTGCTGCATGTAACCGTCACTGCCCGCCAGTTCAGAGAACTGATCGCCAAGTTGCTGCTGCAACCGGTTACGCTGGTTCTGTACAGCCTGCTCTAACTGAGCCCGACCGATTTCCTGACCATTCACTTTCGCTGCATAGTCGCCTGAACCGCCGACCAGGTAGTTGCCCACCCCTGTCAAAATAAAGGACAGAATAATCAGGGCCAGAATGATTTTGAGCACGACGTTGTTGGAAGCCGCGCGTAAATTGTCCATCATAGTGAGGCAACACTCCGCTGTAATAAAAAAAGCGCATCGTTCTCGATGCGCCTTGTATCTTACCTTACCAGCCCGATGACGTCAGGTTATTGTTTAACAACCAGACCTGAATGAAAAAGCATCAGTGATGCGCCTCACACGGTTGTAACGTCAGCTTGCAGATAATTAGCCGTTAACGGCATCTTTCAGCGCTTTACCTGCACGGAAGCCAGGTACTTTGGCTGCTGCAATGCTGATTTCTTTACCGGTCTGTGGGTTACGACCAGTACGTGCTGAACGTTCACGCACGGAGAAAGTACCGAAGCCTACCAGAGCTACTTCATCCCCCGCTTTCAGGGTGTCAGTGACAGATGCAAGAACAGCATCTAAAACACGTCCCGCTGCGGCTTTAGAAATATCAGCACCGGCAGCAATTTTGTCGATCAATTGTGACTTATTCACTCTTATCATCCCCTCTTAATTTCGTTCATCACGCCGCATTTTCCCTGCAGACGTGACCGCGCTGCTGTTATATCAATCTTGTCAGAGCGATGCAAGCGACTGAAAGCAGCCTGAAACCCTTTGACCGTTGACTACGTTAACGGCACAAAAAAAAGCTGGCAAGTGAGATTTCACCTGCCAGCCTGAGTTTTATTCAACTGTGTAAGCTGATGTCACTATTTTGCTGCCACCGGCAGTGCGCCGTAAGCCGGATTTTGCAATGCGATGTTCAGAACATCATCAATGCGTTTTACCGGGTGGATCTCAAGATCTGCCAGCACGTTTGCCGGAATTTCTTCCAGATCGCGTTTGTTGTCATCCGGGATCAGAACCACTTTGATGCCACCACGATGGGCTGCGAGCAGTTTTTCTTTCAGACCACCAATTGGCAGAACCAGACCACGCAGAGTGATTTCACCTGTCATCGCAACATCCGCACGAACCGGGTTACCCGTCAGACAAGACACCAGCGCAGTACACATTGCGATACCGGCACTCGGACCATCTTTCGGCGTTGCCCCTTCTGGTACGTGAACGTGAATATCGCGTTTTTCGTAGAAGTCAGGGTTGATACCCAGTTTATCAGCACGTGAACGCACAACGGTCAGCGCGGCCTGAATGGATTCCTGCATCACTTCACCCAGAGAACCGGTGTACGTCAGCTTACCTTTGCCCGGTACGCAGGCCGTTTCGATTGTCAGCAATTCGCCGCCCACTTCGGTCCACGCCAGACCAGTGACCTGGCCCACACGGTTTTCGGTATCAGCACGGCCGTAATCGACCTTCTGCACGCCGAGGAAATCTTTCAGGTTGTCGCCGTTGATTTCAATGTGCTTGATGTTTTTATCCATCAGCAATTGTTTAACTGCTTTTCGGCAAAGTTTAGACAACTCACGTTCTAAACTACGCACACCCGCTTCACGGGTATAGAAACGGATAATGCCGATAATTGCACTGTCATCAACCGTCAGTTCGTTCTTCTTAAGCGCGTTACGCTCAAGCTGCTTCGGCAGCAAATGCTGTTTAGCGATGTTCAGTTTTTCATCTTCGGTATAGCCCGAAAGACGGATCACTTCCATACGGTCAAGCAGCGGAGCCGGGATATTCATCGAGTTCGAGGTCGCCACAAACATCACATCTGACAGGTCGTAATCGACTTCCAGATAGTGATCGTTAAACGCCACGTTCTGTTCCGGATCCAACACTTCCAGCAGAGCAGAAGCAGGATCACCACGCATGTCAGATGACATCTTGTCGATTTCATCTAGCAGGAACAGCGGGTTTTTAACTCCGACTTTCGCCATTTTCTGGATCAGTTTGCCCGGCATGGAACCGATATAGGTACGACGGTGACCGCGGATTTCCGCTTCATCACGTACGCCACCCAGCGCCATACGCACATACTGACGGCCAGTCGCTCGTGCGATTGACTGACCCAGTGAGGTTTTACCCACACCCGGAGGCCCGACCAGACACAGGATTGGCCCTTTAATTTTGCTGACACGACTCTGTACTGCGAGGTATTCCAGAATGCGGTCTTTGACACGCTCCAGACCATAGTGGTCAGTATCCAGAACTTCCTGCGCTTTGAGCAGGTCTTTTTTCACTTTGCTGCGGGCATTCCATGGCACCTGAAGCATCCAGTCGATATATCCACGGACAACCGTGGCTTCGGCGGACATCGGCGACATCATTTTCAGCTTTTGCAACTCAGCTTCGGTTTTTTCACGCGCATCTTTCGGCATTTTGGCCGCTTCGATTTTGCGTTTCAGCGCCTCATGCTCGTCAGGCGTATCGTCCATTTCGCCAAGTTCTTTCTGAATCGCTTTCATTTGCTCATTCAGATAGTACTCGCGCTGGCTTTTTTCCATCTGTTTTTTGACACGGTTACGGATGCGTTTCTCAACCTGTAACAGGTCGATTTCCGATTCCATCATCGCCATCAGATATTCCAGACGCTCGGTGATATCAAACATTTCCAGCACGGATTGTTTATCAGCGAGTTTCAATGGCATATGCGCAGCGATGGTGTCAGCCAGACGTGCAGCATCTTCAATACTGTTCAGCGAAGTCAGCACTTCCGGCGGGATCTTTTTGTTCAGCTTGATGTAGCCTTCAAACTGATTAATCGCAGTACGCACCAGAACTTCCTGCTCGCGTTCATCCACGGCCGGAGATTCAAGATATTCCGCCTGGGCAGCAAAATGCTCGCCACTGTCAGAAAGTGTCGTAATACGCGCACGTTGTAACCCTTCCACCAGCACTTTGACCGTGCCGTCCGGGAGCTTCAGCATTTGTAATATTGAGGCAACCGTACCCACGGAGAAGAGGTCATTAACGCCCGGCTCATCTGTTGAAGCTTCTTTCTGCGCCACCAGCATGATTTTTTTGTCGTGATCCATCGCAGCTTCGAGGCACCGAATCGATTTTTCCCTGCCAACAAACAACGGGATCACCATGTGCGGATAAACCACCACATCGCGCAAAGGCAATACGGGGATTTCTATGCGTTCAGAACGCTCAGGGTTCATAGAGCTCTCTCTTAGTTTAGCTTCCGCCAGGTTAAGGAAATCTCGTGAAACACGAGTCAGACGGGTTTCAGCAAGTCGTTAACTGAGTATATGGGGATGAATGTCTGACATTCAACGATAAGAATGTGCGAAAAAAAAATGGGGGACAAAATCCCCCATTTCATGGCTAACTCTCTGGATAGATTGGCTAATTATTCGCCAGATGCCTGTTGTGCTTCTGGTTTGCCATAAATCATCAGAGGTTCTGACTGGCCCGCAATCACGGACTCATCAATCACCACTTTTTCGACATCTTCGAGAGACGGCAGATCATACATAGTGTCCAGCAATGCGGCTTCTACAATGGAACGCAGACCACGGGCACCGGTTTTACGGACCATGGCTTTTTTCGCAATCGCAACCAGCGCTTCATCGCGGAATTCCAGTTCAACGCCTTCCAGATTGAACAATGCCTGATATTGCTTAGTCAGGGCATTTTTCGGCTCTTTCAGAATCTGAATCAGAGCTTCTTCGTTCAGCTCGCTCAGGGTCGCTACCACGGGCAGACGGCCGATGAACTCAGGGATCAGACCAAATTTGATCAAATCTTCTGGTTCAGCCTGCGCCAGCAACTGACCTTCGGTCGCTTTCTGTTCTTTGCCTTTCACTTCTGCACCAAAACCGATACCGGTATTGGTGTTGATACGCTGACCAATCACTTTATCCAGACCGGCAAATGCGCCGCCACAGATAAAGAGGATTTTCGATGTATCAACTTGCAGGAATTCTTGCTGTGGATGCTTACGTCCGCCTTGCGGTGGAACGGCAGCCACTGTGCCTTCAATCAGTTTCAGCAGCGCTTGCTGAACACCTTCGCCCGACACGTCACGCGTGATAGACGGGTTGTCAGATTTGCGGGAAATCTTATCGATTTCATCAATGTAAACAATGCCGCGTTGCGCTTTCTGTACGTCGTAGTCACATTTCTGCAGCAGCTTCTGGATAATATTTTCGACGTCTTCACCAACGTAACCCGCTTCGGTCAGCGTGGTAGCATCAGCCATCGTAAATGGCACATCCAGGAAACGCGCCAGGGTTTCCGCCAGCAGCGTTTTACCGCTACCGGTTGGCCCGATCAGCAGAATGTTGCTCTTGCCTAATTCGATACCGTTGCTGGTATCGCCATTACGCAGGCGCTTGTAGTGGTTGTACACAGCCACAGCCAGCACTTTTTTCGCAGGTTCCTGGCCGATGACATAATCGTCAAGGTGCTGACGGATTTCATGCGGCGTCGGTAATGCACTGCGTTCACGGTGTGGCGCGACTTCTTTGATCTCTTCGCGAATAATGTCATTACATAAATCGACACATTCATCGCAGATATACACTGACGGCCCGGCAATCAGCTTACGCACTTCATGCTGGCTTTTGCCGCAAAAAGAGCAGTACAGCAGCTTTCCTGAACCGTCTTTGCGCTTATCTGTCATCAGTAAACCTCTTCTCTAGTATCAGTCCCGCAGCGTAACAAGAACACCACGGCACGACCATATTACACAACAGCCGCATGATTGGCTGATGTCTGTTCATTCCTGTTATGACTCATGGCAGGCAGGTTTTGCTTAATACAAAACCTGCCGTTGAGACGTCCGTATGAGTATAACTATAGACCATCAGCCCGGCAGAAATAAGCCGTCAGGCGCGATGGGTAAATACGGAATCCACTAACCCGTACTGTACAGCCTCATCAGCAGACAGGAAACGGTCACGCTCAGTGTCACGCTCTATTTCTTCAAGAGTTTTACCCGTATGTTTCGCCATCAGCTCATTCATACGTGATTTCACTTTGAGAATTTCTTTTGCGTGGATTTCGATGTCCGTCGCCTGGCCCTGGAAACCGCCCAGTGGCTGGTGGATCATCACGCGTGAGTTTGGCAGACAGAAACGTTTGCCTTCTGCACCGGCGGTCAACAAGAATGCCCCCATTGAACAAGCCTGCCCCATACAAATGGTGCTGACGTCCGGTTTGATAAACTGCATGGTGTCATAAATCGACATACCGGCAGTGATCACACCACCCGGTGAGTTGATATAAAGATAAATGTCTTTTTCCGGACTTTCTGCTTCCAGAAACAGCATCTGGGCAACAATCAGGTTAGCCATATGGTCTTCAACCTGACCTGTCAGGAAGATGATGCGTTCCTTAAGCAGACGGGAGAAGATGTCGTATGAACGTTCGCCCCGTGAAGTTTGCTCAACCACCATGGGTACCAACGCCATGTTTGGTGCAAATTGCTCTCTTTCACCACTGTATGACATAACCGTCTCCTAATAGATTCTGTTTGGCGCTCTTTAAAACCGATTCTACTTGAGATAGGCACACATGACTATGCTCAAGCGGCCAAGTCGCCATTTACACGCCTGACGGTCGTTATCAGTCAGATTTTAACTACAAATTTACCTGGGTTCGTTCTTATCAATTGGGGGATTTAGCCCCTTTTTTCAAGCCTGCAGGAATATTTCTTTTTCTCACGCTGTCCTGAACCGATGAAAGCCATTGTGGATGAGGCCAGTGTGAGGTTTCTACGTGGGCTGTGCCTTATAGTGATAAATATAGTGCAAAAACAACAGTCAAAAACAAAAAATACCTGATTTTCAGCAAATAAAAAGCCCGCAGTAAAAACTGCGGGCCTGAGAAGCGAACCTGTAAACAGGTTCAGCAACGTGCATTTAACTTATGCAGGTTGAGTCTGGTTCATCAGCTCAGTAAAGGTAGTGGCTTTTTCAGTCACTTTCGCTTTCGACAACAGAGTTTCGACCGCTTGTTCTTCCAGAGCGACGTTACGCATGTTGTTCATCAGCTCTTTGTTTTTGCTGTAGAACTCAACAACTTCTTGTGGATCTTCGTACGCAGAAGCCATTTCTTCGATCAGCGCTTTAACGCGATCTTCGTCAGCTTTCAGTTCGTGCTGGCTGATCACTTCGCCAAGCAGCAGACCAACAACGACGCGACGTTTAGCTTGCTCTTCGAACAACTCACGTGGCAGTTCCAGCGCTTGTTTTTCGTTGCCGCCGAAACGTTGTGCAGCCTGACGACGCAGAACATCTACTTCGCCGTCGATCAGTGCAGCTGGCACGTCGATTTCGTTAGCGCTGACCAGACCGTCGATTGCCTGAGTTTTGATGCGGTTACGAACAGCGCCTTTCAGCTCGCGTTCCATGTTTTTACGCACTTCAGCGCGCAGACCTTCAACAGAACCATCAGCCACGCCGAAACGTTTGATGAATTCTGGCGTCAGTTCTGGCAGTTCACGCTCTTCAACTTTCTTCAGAGTGATCGCGAACTTAGCTGCTTTACCTTTCAGGTTTTCAGCGTGGTAGTCTTCCGGGAAGTTCACGTCGATTGTGAATTCTTCACCCGCTTTGTGACCGACCAGACCTTCTTCGAAGCCTGGGATCATGCGGCCCTGGCCCATAGCCAGTACGAAATCAGAGGCTTTGCCGCCTTCGAAATCTTCACCGTCGATAGAACCGGAGAAATCAACGGTTACGCGGTCTTCAGCAGTGGCTGCAGCGTCAGTTTCTTTCCAGTCAGCTTGTTGCTTACGCAGAGTTTCCAGCATGGTATCAACATCAGCGTCGTTAACTTCAACAACAGGTTTTTCAACTTCGATGTTTTCCAGATCTTTCAGCTCAACTTCCGGGTACACTTCGAATTCTACGGAGAAATTGAAGTCTTCACCTTGCTTGTACTCACCCGGGATATAGTTAGGTGCGCCAGCCGGATTGATTTTTTCTTTGATGATCGCATCAACGAAATTGCGTTGCATCAGATCACCCAGCACGTCCTGACGTACTGACGCGCCGTAACGCTGTTCGATGATGTGGCTTGGTACTTTGCCTTTACGGAAGCCGTCAATACGTACTTTTTTAGAGACGTTGATCAGTTCACTGCTCACTGCTTTTTCAATGCTTTCAGCAGGAACAGTAATCGTTACGCGGCGCCCAAGGCCTTGAGTGGTTTCAACAGAAACTTGCATCTTGTTACCTCAAAAAAAAATCACAGTGCTCGGTCAACTCCAGAAGTCGTTCTCAAGATGAGAAGCAGCATCGAGTGCGCGAACTTACCTTGAAAACGACTTCTAAGAACCGGGACAGTTCTGTATCAGAACGTAGCCCTGTATTCGAGAGCGTCCGAAACCATTCCGGAAAAATTAGACGCGACATTATAGCGACGCAGACGCATTGAGTCGAGGACGGTATCTGTTACGCGGGAGGAAACTCACACGGGAATCGATCCATCGAAAAAAGCGGTCATTGCAAAGGCATTTCGCCTTGCCGTCTGTCCGTCAGAAGAAAAACAAAAACGGCCCGCGGGCCGTTTCTTGAAATTCGCATCTACTAATACCGCATCTGACAAGGAAAGTTCCAGTTTTACCGTCTCAAATGCCGATATTTATGCCTTTTTTGAATCAAATCGTGACGATTACGCCATTGTGCCCGCGCCGCGACAAGGCGGAGAGGCCGGAACCGTATCCTGCAAACCTTCCCATTCTTTCAGGGTGTAAGTATGCAGTGCCAGTGCATGAACGCTGCCCGCCAGCTCTTCGGTTAATCTTCCATAAATTGCACGATGACGCGCCAGGAAACGCTCGCCGATAAACTTATCGGACACCATGACGACTTTAAAATGACTCTCGGAGCCTGCCGGGACATTATGACGATAGCTTTCGTCAGTCACTTCCAGAAACGCAGGTTCGAATGCTTCAACTAATTTTGCTTCTATTTGCTCACGAATCATAGCAATCTCCTTACACCGCATCAGCTGAGAACTGCGTCTGTCTGGTACTTCTATCTCTCTATAATGATAGGCTGTTTTCCGGACTCTATGCATGCCAGAACAATAAATTTCTGCTGCAGATTGATAAAAACGCCGCTCAGCCTGTCAAAGCTGATTCTGTCAAAGAAAGTGCTGTTCCGCCACGGATGATGAATGTCATCCGCAGGTTAACGACTTCTTTGCTGAAAAAAAGCGCAAAAAAGACGTTTTCCGGATTTTTGGGACTTCCCCCGGAAAATGGCAATGTTATGATGTCGGCAAAATTTTGAGCACTATTCCCTTATTAATATTGAGAAAATACACATGCTAAAGAAAATTATTTTCCCGGTTCTGGCGATGTTGATGCTGGCAGGCTGTGCCACCAGCACTAACACGCTGGACGTTTCTCCGAAAATTGTATTGCCTTCACAGGATCCTACCCTCCAGGGCATCACCATCAGCATCAACGGTGCTGACCAGCGTCAGGATCAGGCACTGGCAAAAGTAAACCGTGACGGCCAGCTGATTTCCCTTACGCCTTCCCGTGACCTGCGTTTCCTGCTGCAGGAATCTCTGGAGAAACAAATGACCGCCCGTGGTTACATGGTCGGTGCTGACGGCGCTGTGGATCTGCAAATCGTGGTGAACAATCTGTATGCAGATGTTCAGGAAGGTAACCTGCGTTATAACATCACCACTAAAGCCGATATCTCTATCATTGCAACGGCTAAAAATGGCAGCAAACAGGTGAAAAACTACCGCTCGACGTACAACGTTCAGGGCGCACTGTCTGCGACTAACGCGAAAATCACCAATGCGGTTAACACCACTCTGGGTGATGTCATCAGCGACATGGCCTCAGATACCAGCATCAGCGACTTCATCAAAGCTAACGCGCGATAAGTTTCTGCTGTAAGAGTGAACACTTCTGCCCGGCTTGTCCGGGCAGAATGCTTTCTGAGGCAAGTGATTGTCTTTCCCGATAAGCATCCCTTCCTTTATTATGCGTATGCGCCACTCTCTCACCGGTACGCAGGAACACAATTTTAATGAAAGGTCAGTATTTCAAGATTTTCACGCAGCGTAATACCGTCATTTTACTGCTTCTGGGCTTTGCTTCCGGCTTACCGCTGGCGCTGACATCCGGCACATTGCAGGCATGGATGACAGTGGAAAACGTCGATCTGAAAACCATCGGGATTTTCTCGCTGGTCGGTCAGGCTTACGTTTTTAAATTCCTGTGGTCACCAATGATGGACCGCTATACGCCCTCTTTCCTCGGGCGCAGACGCGGCTGGCTGATACTGACGCAACTCCTGCTGGTGGTGGCGATTTTCGCGATGGGATTTATGGATCCCTCCAAAGATTTATTTTGGTTGGCGTCGCTGGCAGTGCTGATAGCCTTCGCTTCCGCGTCGCAGGACATCGTTTTCGACGCCTACAAAACTGATTTATTGCCACCGGAAGAGCGCGGGAACGGCGCGGCAGTTTCCGTACTGGGCTACCGGCTGGCGATGCTGGTATCCGGCGGACTGGCCTTATGGCTGGCAGATCGCTACCTCGGCTGGCAACACATGTACTGGCTGATGTCAGGTCTGATGCTGACTGGCGTTATCGCCACCCTGCTGTCGCCGGAACCTGAAAACTCGCAACCGGCTCCGCGTACCCTAGAAATGGCGGTCGTCGCGCCGCTGAAAGACTTCTTTGGCCGTAATAATGCCTGGCTGATTTTACTACTTATCGTGATGTACAAAATGGGCGATGCATTCGCAGGCAGCCTGAGCACCACATTTTTGATCCGCGGCGTCGGATTTGATGCCGGAGAAGTCGGACTGGTAAATAAAACGCTCGGTCTGGCGGCCACAATCTTTGGCGCCCTGCTGGGCGGGATGCTGATGCAACGTCTGAGCCTGTTCCGCGCACTGATGCTGTTCGGGATTTTACAGGCTGTATCCAATGCGGGTTACTGGATCCTTGCCGTTACAGATAAAGATTTGATCACCATGGGCACGGCGATTTTCTTCGAAAATCTTTGCGGGGGGATGGGGACTGCGGCCTTTGTCGCATTGCTGATGACGTTGTGTAACCGCTCGTTTTCTGCCACGCAGTTTGCGTTGCTTTCTGCGCTATCAGCCGTGGGCCGTGTATATGTCGGGCCGATTGCAGGCTGGTTTGTGGAAGCCTATGGCTGGCCGTGGTTTTATCTTTTCTCGATTGTGGCGGCGGTCCCCGGTTTACTGCTGCTGGCGGTTTGCAGACAGACGCTGGAATACACTCAAAGCACCGACAGCTTCCTGCCACGCGTTCACTTTGCAAAATCCTACAGGTGGGCGCTGCGTTTTCTGCTGACAGGAAGCGTGCTGCTGATCCTGTGGCTGGTCACACTGATTGCCGACAGTATGGGCTGGGCTTCCTGGCAAGCTCTGGCGACAGTTTTGCTGGAAACCGGCGCATTTATATGTCTGACTGGTGTTATTTTAGGCAGCCTGCTCGACTTTTTATCTCTGCGCCGTACCGCACGTTCATGATTTGCCGCCATTCATTTGAAATGAGTGGCGCATTCATTTAACAACTGATCAATAAATATCACTCAACAATTTAAATTCAGAAAAAATAATATTCGCGGGGATAATTTTTCTCCGCCGCTTTTTGTTGATTTTATTTCACTCGTTTTAAACATTAATTTAACATTAATTAAACCTATCGATCGGATATCGGCCGGCAATAATATTGAGAAAATCTGTCACCCCTTGTTTTTCATCACTATAGAAAAAAATCTATACGCAACATATTGTTGCCCACTGTAAATTGTCACGATCCGTGACATGTGTGACTGCGTTAACATAAAGTGTCAACAGCGGCTTGACACTTGTTTAAGCGTGTTTACAGTCCTGCAACCTTCCCGTAAAATGCCCGCACACCTGAAGCGACAATAGAGCCCTAGTTATTGAGGTCGTTAGATGAGACTTAAGAAATACAATAAAAGTATTGGGATGTTGTCCTTATTTGCTTCCGCGTTATTGTTGAGCGGTTGCAATACGGCATTGATGGATCCCAAGGGAGCAATTGGACTCGAGCAGAGAACGCTGATTTTAACCGCTATCGGTTTAATGCTGATCGTTGTTATACCAGTTATTATCATGGCGTTTGCCTTTGCGTGGAAGTATCGTGCTTCCAACACAAAAGCAAAATACAGTCCTGATTGGTCCCACTCCAACAAGATTGAAGCCGTCGTCTGGACAGTTCCAATTATTATCATTGCCATCCTGGCAACGATAACCTGGAAAACCACCCACTCGCTTGATCCGTTCAAGCCTATCGTGACTGACGAAAAACCGATGACGGTTGAAGTCGTTTCTCTGGACTGGAAATGGTTGTTCATTTATCCGGAACAGGGGATCGCTACCGTTAACGAACTCGTCATTCCTAAAGATGTGCCGGTTCAGTTCAAAGTCACTTCTGACTCTGTGATGAACTCGTTCTTTATTCCTCAGTTAGGCGGGCAGATTTATGCGATGGCCGGTATGCAGACTCAGTTGCATTTGATTGCAAATGAAGCCGGTACCTACAAGGGCATCTCAGCAAGCTTCAGCGGCCGCGGTTTCTCTGGCATGAAGTTCAACACGATTGCGACTCCAACCCGTGCCGATTTCGACACCTGGGTAGCGAAAGTGAAAAGCGCACCGAACCAACTGGCAACCACTGATGACTTCAACAAACTGGCTGCACAGAGTATCGACAACCCGGTCGAATACTTCTCTGTTGCAAAACCTGGTTTGTTCAAAGAAATCATTGGCAAATACTCCATGCATGACATGAAGGCAGCGCCAGAAGGTCACACCATGCCAATGCCAGCAGGCAGCGACATGAAAGGCATGGATATGGGTGGACAGTCTCACGCAGCCGGAGCCGAGGAATAAACGATGTTCGGAAAATTAACGCTTGATTCGGTTCCGTATCATGAACCGATTATCATGGTCACAGTTGCCGCGATTATCATTGGTGGTCTGGCAGTCCTTGCCGGCATCACCTATTTCGGTAAGTGGAAGTATCTGTGGACCGAGTGGCTGACGTCTGTCGACCACAAAAAATTAGGTATCATGTATATCATTCTGGCCTTCGTCATGCTTCTGCGTGGCTTTGCCGATGCCATCATGATGCGTAGCCAGCAGGTTCTTGCTTCTGCAGGTGAACCGGGCTTCCTGCCGCCTCATCACTACGACCAAATCTTCACCGCGCACGGCGTAATCATGATCTTCTTCATGGCGATGCCTTTCGTAATCGGTCTGATGAACGTGGTTGTTCCTTTGCAAATCGGTGCGCGCGACGTTGCGTTCCCGTTCCTGAACAACGTGAGCTTCTGGTTTACCGCCGCTGCTGTTGTGTTGATCAACATCTCTCTGGGTGTGGGTGAATTCGCACAGACCGGCTGGTTGGCCTATCCGCCACTGTCAGGTAAGGAATACAGTCCGGGGGTCGGGGTAGATTACTGGATCTGGAGTCTCCAGATATCCGGTGTCGGTACCTTGCTGACCGGTGTTAACTTCTTTGCGACCATCCTGAAGATGCGCGCTCCTGGTATGCCGCTGATGAAAATGCCGGTATTTACCTGGGCCGCACTGTGCACCAACGTGTTGATTATCGTGTCCTTCCCGATCCTGACCGTGACTGTTGCACTGCTGACTTTAGACCGTTATCTGGGCACCCATTTCTTCACGAATGATATGGGCGGCAACATGATGATGTACATCAACCTGATTTGGGCCTGGGGCCATCCGGAAGTGTACATTTTGGTTCTGCCAGTATTTGGTGTGTTCTCAGAAGTTACCGCAACGTTCTCCAAAAAACGTCTGTTCGGTTACACCTCGCTGGTATGGGCAACCATCGCCATCACCGTGTTGTCGTTCATCGTTTGGCTGCACCACTTCTTCACCATGGGTTCAGGCGCAAACGTCAATGCCTTCTTCGGCATCATGACGATGATCATTTCTATCCCGACCGGGGTAAAAATCTTCAACTGGCTGTTCACCATGTATCAGGGCCGTATCACGCTGAATGCAGCGATGCTGTGGACCGTTGGCTTCATCATCACCTTCTCTGTGGGTGGTATGACCGGCGTTCTGCTGGCGGTTCCGGGTGCTGACTTCGTGCTGCACAACAGCCTGTTCCTGATTGCCCACTTCCATAACGTAATCATCGGTGGTGTGGTCTTCGGTTGCTTCGCAGGTCTGACTTACTGGTTCCCTAAATCCTTCGGCTTCACGCTGAACGAAAAATGGGGTGTGCGTTCATTCTGGTTCTGGATCATCGGTTTCTTCGTTGCGTTCATGCCACTGTACGTACTGGGCTTCATGGGTATGACCCGTCGTGTCAGCCAGAACATCGATCCTGAGTTCCACCCGTTGCTGGTTGTTGCGGCATGCGGTGCTGCACTGATTGCCTGCGGTATCCTCTGCCAGCTGATCATGATCTTCGTTTCCGTTCGCGACCGCGACCAGAACCGTGATCTGACCGGTGACCCATGGGGCGCACGTACTCTGGAGTGGTCAACCTCTTCTCCTCCTCCGTTCTACAACTTCGCTATCGTGCCGCAAATTCACGACCGTGATGAGTTTTGGGACATGAAAGAGAAAGGCACCGCTTACAAGCAGCCTGCTAAATATGAACCGATTCATATGCCACGTAACAGCGGCGCCGGTTTCATCATCGCTATGCTGAGTCTGGTTTGTGGTTTCGCTTTAATCTGGGATATCTGGTGGCTGGCAGCAGTGAGCTTCATTGCGCTGGTTGTGACCTGGATTGCGAAAAGCTTCGACGAAGATGTTGATTACTACGTGCCAGTTGAAGAAGTGGAACGTATTGAAAACCAACATTATGAACAAATCCGTAAAGCAGGTGTGAAACATGGCAACTGATACTCTGACTCACCACGATGAGGCCCATGCTGAGCATGGGCACCACGACGCAGGTGCAACCAAAGTCTTCGGCTTCTGGATCTACCTGATGAGTGACTGCATCTTGTTTGCGAGCCTGTTCGCAACGTATGCAGTACTGGTAAACGGGACCGCTGGCGGTCCCTCTGGTAAAGACATTTTTGAACTGCCGTTCGTGCTGGTAGAAACCTTCTGCCTGCTGTTCAGTAGTATCACTTACGGCTTTGCGATGCTGGGCATGAACAAAGGCAACAAAGCAGCTGTTAACGGCTGGTTGTTCCTGACTTTCCTGTTCGGTTTAGGCTTCATCGGAATGGAACTCTATGAATTCCATCACCTGATTGCTGAAGGCTATGGCCCGCAACGCAGTGGTTTCCTGTCTGGCTTCTTTGCGCTGGTCGCCACCCACGGTCTGCACGTGACCTGTGGTCTGATTTGGATCCTGACTATGATGGTTCAGGTTTCACGTCGCGGTCTGACTGAAGTCAACAAAACCCGTCTGATGTGTCTGAGCCTGTTCTGGCACTTCCTGGACGTGGTGTGGATCTGCGTGTTTACCGTTGTTTATCTGATGGGAGCGATGTAATGAGTCATTCTGCTACTTCCCATGGTGGCGCAAGCCACGGCAGCCTGAAGTCATACGCTATTGGCTTCATCTTGTCGGTTATCCTGACGGTGATCCCGTTTGCCATGGTCATGACCGACACGGCATCACATTCACTGATCCTGGGTACCGTGGTTGCGTCCGCAATCATCCAGATCGTTGTCCATCTGGTGTTCTTCCTGCACATGAATACGTCGTCGGAAGAGCGCTGGAACCTGGTGGCACTTCTGTTCACCGCTGTGATTATCTTTATCGTCGTTGTGGGCTCATTGTGGATTATGTATAACCTCAACCTCAATATGATGGTCAGTTAAAGAGCCGAGCTGCACGTGATGATTAAGCAATACCTGCAAGTAACGAAACCAGGAATTATTTTCGGCAACTTAATTTCTGTCATCGGGGGATTCCTCCTTGCTGCCAAAGGCAGCATCGACTTCCCACTCTTTCTCGCCACGCTGGTGGGTGTTTCGCTGGTTGTCGCATCGGGTTGTGTATTTAACAACTTTATCGACCGCGACATCGACCGGATCATGGAAAGAACGAAGAACCGGGTCCTGGTGAAAGGGCTTATTCCGCCGAAAACAAGCCTGGTTTACGCGACCATTCTGGGTATTGCGGGCTTTGCGTTGTTGTATATCGGAGCAAATCCGCTGGCGATGTGGCTGGCAGTGATGGGCTTTGTGGTTTATGTCGGCGTTTACAGCCTGTACATGAAGCGCAACTCGGTATACGGCACGTTGATCGGCAGCTTGTCTGGCGCAGCGCCACCGGTTATCGGTTACTGCGCCGTTTCAGGCCAGTTCGATACCGGTGCCCTGATCCTGCTTCTGATCTTCAGCCTGTGGCAGATGCCGCATTCGTACGCGATTGCCATCTTCCGCTTTAAAGATTATCAGGCAGCAGGCATCCCGGTTCTGCCAGTGGTGAAAGGCATCTCCGTCGCCAAGCATCATATTATCGTCTACATTCTGGCGTTTATGATTGCGACGCTGATGCTGACCCTGAGCGGGTACGCAGGTTATAAATACCTGGTTGTGGCCGCCGCTGTCAGTATCTGGTGGCTGGGCATGGCACTGAAAGGTTACAAAACGGAAAACGACGTGGTGTGGGCAAGAAAACTGTTTGGTTTCTCCATCATCACTATCATGTCGCTGAGCTTCATGATGTCCGTGGATTTTAATTCTGCACCGACATCGTTGCTGACCTACGTTTGGTAACATTCAATTTCAGTGTAACGCTCTGAAATCATAGCGAAAGGCCAGTAGCAATACTGGCCTTTTCTTTTGCTCTTTCAGTCAGACCACTCCCGTAATATCTGCTAAAGATCCATCGTTTTACCCAGGCCGGCTTAATCATTAAAATGTCGGATTGTTATTTTGAGGTAGTAATGTGAACGATAACCAGATGACCCCGCAGGAAAGTCGGGCTACATGGGGACTAGGGACAGTATTTTCTTTACGCATGCTCGGCATGTTCATGGTTCTGCCGGTGCTGACCACCTATGGCATGAAACTCTCCGGCGCCAGCGAAACGCTTATCGGCATCGCTATCGGTATTTACGGACTGGCACAGGCCGTTTTCCAGATCCCATTTGGACTGCTTTCTGATCGCGTTGGCCGCAAACCCCTGATCGTCTTTGGTCTGGTCATCTTCTGTATCGGCAGCATTGTGGCTGCTTCAACCGAATCTATCTGGGGCGTGATCATTGGTCGTGCCCTGCAAGGCTCCGGCGCGATTGCCGCCGCCGTGATGGCCCTGCTTTCTGACCTGACCCGCGAACAAAACCGCACCAAAGCGATGGCGTTCATCGGCATCAGCTTCGGCATTACCTTTGCGATTGCGATGGTACTCGGCCCGATCATCACCCACGCCTTGGGTTTACACGCCCTGTTCTGGGCGATCGCGGTACTGACTATTCTCGGCATCATTATTACCGTTGCCGTGGTGCCCTCCCCTGCCACTCACATTCTCAATCGTGAATCGAGCATGGTGAAAGGCAGCTTTGGCAAAGTGCTGAGCAACGCCAAACTGCTCAAACTCAACTTCGGCATTCTGTGTTTGCACGTTTTGCTGATGTCGAGTTTTGTGGTGTTACCGCAAGTCATGGAACACGCCGGATTCCCGCCTAGTGAACACTGGCGTGTGTATCTTGTGACCATGCTGACCTCTTTCGTCGCCGTCATTCCGGTGATTATCTATGCCGAGAAAAAACGCCACATGAAACAGGTATTCATGGGCTGCGTCGCCGTACTGCTGCTGGCGGAAATCGTGCTGTGGTCGGCAGGCCTGCATTTATGGGCGGTCATTGCAGGTATCCAGCTGTTCTTCCTGGCGTTCAACGTCATGGAAGCGATTCTGCCGTCGCTTATCAGTAAGGAATCACCGGCAGGCTACAAAGGCACCGCAATGGGACTTTACTCCACCAGCCAGTTTATCGGCGTGGCGATTGGCGGCAGTTTAGGCGGTTATGTTTACGGACACGCCGGTGCTGGTGCGGTATTCCTGGTCTGTGCAGCGATTGCCGTTGTCTGGTTGGTGGTCAGTTCCACCATGACCGAACCGCCGTATGTCAGCAGCCTGCGCATTACCTTGTCTGAACTGGCGGTGAAAGATTCCGCCCTGCAGGCACGCATTCTCGCCCAGCCAGGCGTGGCAGAAGCCGTTGTCGTACCGGAAGAATTCAGTGCATACGTGAAGGTCGATACCAAACAGACCAACCGCAAAGCCCTTGAGCAACTGGTCAGCGCTGCCTGACGCGCTATGACGTTAATAAACGCTGTGCCTGCAAACTGGCACAGCGTTTCAATTTTATCCCCACCGCGTGACTCCCCTCACTTAAAAAACCTCAGTAATCATTATCCTCAAGAATTCCTTAACAAAAATTTTTGTCAGTGATGACGGCTTTCGGGCCTATTGAGGATCTCATGAAAACATATGCTCTCGTTGGCACCGGCGGACGCTCAGGTTTATACATTGAAGCGATCACCGGCAAATACCGCCACAACGCAAAATTTGTGGCCTTCTGTGATACAAACCAGACGCGAATGGATTATGCGAATCGCCAGCTTGAGCAAAGCGGCATCGCCCGGGTATCGACCTGGAAAGCCGCTGATTTCTCTGCGATGCTCGACGAGACTAAACCGGACATTGTGATCGTCACCAGCATGGATCGCACGCACGACGATTACATCGTCCGCGCCCTGCACGCGGGGTGCGATGTCATAACTGAGAAGCCGATGACCATTGATGAGCCGCGCGCGCTGCGTATTCTTGATGCCGTCGATGCCACCGGTTATCAGGTACGCGTTGCCTTTAACTATCGCTACGCGCCGCATCACAGCAAAATGCGCGAACTGCTGATGCAGGACACCATTGGTGAAGTGCTGTCTGTGCATTTTGAATGGCTGCTCAATACCGAACACGGTGCAGATTATTTTCGCCGCTGGCACCGTGAGAAACGCAATTCCGGCGGCCTGCTGGTACACAAATCCACTCACCATTTCGACCTGATGAACTTCTGGCTGAACAGCACGCCGGAGAAAGTTTATGCTCAGGGCGACCTGCGGTTTTACGGCAAAGAGAATGCGGAGAAACGCGGCGTTGCTCAGTTTTATCCGCGTGCGCATGGCTATCCGCAGGCGCAGAACGATCCGTTCGCGCTGCATATGGAAGACAACGCCCAGCTCAAAGCGCTGTATCTGGATGCCGAGCATGAGGATAACTATTTCCGCGACCAGAGCGTGTTCAGCGACGGGATCAACATTGAAGATACGCTGTCGGTGTTGGTGAAATATCAGAACAAAGTCCAGCTGACTTACTCGCTGAATGCGTATCTGCCGTGGGAAGGACTGAATGTGGTATTCAACGGCACCCAGGGCCGCATTGAAATGAAAATCGTCGAGATGTCTTACGTGAATGCTGGTGGCAAACGCGAAAATGAAGGCAGTATCGAGAAAGCAGAAATCACGGTTTTCCCGTTATTTGCAGAGCCGTGGAAAGCTGAATTCCAGATGGGAGAAGGCGGTCACGGCGGCGGCGATAATGCCATGCTCGAAGACCTGTTCGGCGAGCGCAAAGACGATCCGTTAAAACGCGCTGCCGATCACCGCGCAGGTGCAATGTCGATCCTGACCGGGATCGCCGGAAACCTCTCTATGCAGCACGACAAACCGATCTATTTTAAAGACTTCGAACTGGTGAAAAGACTGCGCCAGCGGAAGTAAAGGCTATAAATAAGGGACGCACAGCGTCCCTTTAAAAACCGCTAGCCAACGTAATTCGTGTTGCAGGAAGGCGGCCAGCGCAGCCAACGCATCTGCAGCCCGAAGTACGAAGGCTATTAGTCGCGGAAGTTTTTGAACTGGAAGGGCTGGCCCAGATCACCTTTCTTAACCAGCGCCATTACGGCCTGCAAATCATCACGTGCTTTGCCGGTGACGCGAACTTCGTCGCCCTGCACCTGCGCCTGAACTTTGATTTTACTGTCTTTAATCAGCTTGACGATTTTCTTCGCCAGCGCAGATTCAATGCCAGAATGCAGTTTAGCTTCAACGCTGTATGTTTTACCGCTGTGAACCATCTGCTCAGGAATTTCCAGCGCGCCACCTTCGATACCACGTTTGGCTAGCTTCTCACGCAGAATATCGACCAGCTGGTTTACCTGGAAATCGGATTCACTGGCGACTTTGATACTCTCGTTTTTCTCGTTGAGATCGAAGCTGGCAGGAATGTTGCGGAAATCCCAGCGGGTTTGCAGTTCACGGCTGGCATTTTCCACGGCATTGCGCACTTCCTGCATGTCGATTTCGGAAACAATGTCAAAAGACGGCATAATCGCTTCTCCCTGTAGTTTTTGTATTGCACGTTATATGGCGTGCATAATACCGCCTTCAACCGTCGATGCCAAACAACACCAAAACACCGAACATAAAATGCCCCGATGGTCAAAAAGTGCAGGTGAAAATGTGATCTACAGCACGAATGTCTATACTAATAAGATAACCGGACAGCAGAATATTCTTTCTACAGCCGATTTAGCGGGCGTGTTTCGCCCCACATCCCTGGAGGCACAATGAAAATAACAGTATTGGGTTGCGGTGCGCTGGGACAACTTTGGCTTTCAACCCTTTATCAGCAAGGCCACGATGTTCAGGGATGGATCCGTATTCCTCAGCCTTTCTGTGCCGTCAATGTCATCTCGCCGGAAGGCATTGCTTTTAACCGCAATATGCCAACAAATGACCCGGAACATCTGGCGCAGAGCGAATTGCTGCTGGTCACGCTGAAAGCGTGGCAGGTTTCCGGCGCGGTCAGCACGCTGATGCCGATACTCAATGACAATTGCGCGATATTATTGCTGCATAATGGCATGGGTACAGTCGATGAATTACCGGCTAACCGCCTGGCAATTTTACAGGGCGCGACAACCCACGCGGCGCGACATGAAGGCAATGCGATTGTCCATGTGGCTGCCGGAGCGACGCACATCGGCCCGGTGACACCCCGAGGTGCGGCGCTGAGTTCTCTGGCGGATACGCTGCATAACGCCTTACCGGACGTCGCCTGGCATGACAACATTAAGCCATCACTGTGGAATAAACTGGCAGTGAACTGTGTGATTAATCCGCTGACAGCTTTGTATGATTGTACCAACGGCGACCTGGTAGCGTATGCCGATCAGATTGAACAAATTTGTCAGGAAGTTGCGCAGGTGATGGCGATTGAAGGCGTCGAAATCCACAGAGAATCGTTGCTCAGCTTTGTCTATCAGGTGATTGAATCGACCTCCGCCAACCATTCATCGATGTTGCAGGATATCCGCAACCAGCGTCATACCGAAATTGATTACATCACCGGCTATCTTCTGCGTCGCGGGCGCAAATTCGGTCTGACCCTGCCGGTCAATACCCGCTTATTTGAACAGATTAAGAGAAAGGAAAACGATTATGAGCGCGTCAGTTCTGGTCTGCCTGGCACCTGGTAGCGAAGAAATAGAAGCCGTTACTGCGATTGATTTGCTGGTGCGGGCGGGCATTAACGTTACCACCGCCAGCGTCGCCGGTGATGGAAATCTTGAGATCCGCTGCTCGCGTGGCGTGCGCATTCTGGCCGACGTCGCGCTGGTGGATGTCGCGGATGAAGATCATGATGTGATTGTATTGCCCGGCGGTCTCGGCGGTGCGACCTGTTTCAGCGAAAGTCCGCTGCTGGTAGAGAAAGTCCGCCAGATGCACGTCAGCGGTAAAATTGTTGCCGCTATCTGCGCCGCACCCGCGCTGGTACTGGAATATCATGATTTATTCCCGGTCGGCAATATGACCGGTTTTCCGGGCTTAAAAGATAAAATCGACCCGAACAAATGGTCCGATCGCCGGGTAATTTTTGATCCACGCGTGAATCTGCTCACCAGCCAGGGACCGGGAACATCGATGGAATTCGCCCTGAAGATTATCGATCTGCTGCTGGGAAAAACAAAAGCCGCCGAAATTGCCGCTCAGCTGGTTCTCGCACCGGGTATCTACAATTATACCGATGAAGGTGCACGGGAATCCTGAGCCACAAGATACCGGGAATAATTTGAGCAAACAAAAAAGGGACTCAGCATGGCTGAACCCCTTTTTTATAGAAGGAACGCGTGTTAAGGACGATATACCTTAACGTTATCGAAACCTTGCTCTTTCAGATACAGCGCCTGCAAACGACTCATCACGCCACGATCGCAATACAGCAGATAGGTTTTGCTCTGGTCCAGATCGCCAAACTGCGTCGCCAGCTTGTAGAACGCTAATGGCTTCACTTCAACGTTTTCCAGCGCCAGCGGTTGCGCTTCTACTTCATCCGGTGCGCGTACATCCAGCACGATATCCGTTGAAGTAAACTCGGCCACGGTTTCTACTTCCGGCACCACTTCTGCGGCCTGCGCGGCAATTTCGCGAATATCGACGTTTCGCGCTTCACTGACCACTTTATCCAGTACATCGAAATCGAACATCGCTTCTTCGGCTTCAATTTTGGCTTTCACGGCTTTCACCGTCGGACTTTTCGAAATCACACCGCAATATTCCGGCATGGTTTTCGCAAAATCTTCGGTACCGATTTCACGGGCAATCTTGATGATGTGCTCTTTATCGTGAGAAATCAGCGGACGCAGGATCAGTGTGTCAGAAACATTGTCGATCAGACGCAGGTTAGTCAGCGTCTGGCTGGATACCTGGCCCAGCGCTTCGCCGGTCACCAGCGCCTGCACGCCGTAGCGCTCAGCAATGGAAGAAGCGGCGCGTACCATCATACGTTTCAGGACGACGCCCATCTGGCCGTCTTCGACTTTTTCGAGGATTTCACCCACTACCGGTTCGAAATCGACGGAGATAAAGCGGACGCGGTGTGAGCTGCCGAAACGGTTCCAAAGATAATGCGCCACCTGCTTCACGCCGATTTCGTGCGCTGCACCGCCGAGATTAAAGAAGCAGTAATGCACACGACAACCGCGACGCATCAGCATATAACTGGATACGCCGGAATCGAAACCGCCGGAAATCAGCGAGATCACATCTTCCTGCGTGCCAATCGGGTAACCGCCCTGACCTTCGAGGCGACTTTTCACCAGCACCAGTTGATCGTCGTTGATTTCCAGTTTCACCGTCACTTGCGGATCTTTCAGGCTGACTTTTGCCGATTCGATGTGCTGATTCAGACCGCCGCCGACATAGCGTTCTACTTCGGTCGACGTGAAGTCATGTTTACCACGACGTTTAACGCGCACGCAGAAGGTTTTGCCTTCTACTTCAGAACGATAAGCTTCCAGCGTTTGCTCGAAGATATTGTGAACGTCGGTATAAGGACGGTCTTCGACTTCTTCAACATAACGGATGCCCGGAATGCGGCAGAGCAATTCCTGGATCAGGTCGTGTTTGCTTTCGTCTTTGCTGCGAACTTCGATATGATCCCAGTGGCGAACCACCGCCAGCGTCTCATCATGCGGTCGCACGATATTGCGAATGCTGCTTGAGAGGATCTTAATGAAGCGCAAACGCACAGATTGGCTCTTGATGGTGATTTCAGGGAACAATTTAATGATAAACTTCATGGCAGTCTTTTGTTAGCGGGTGAAAAAACGGGGTAGTAAGTCGCTGAATAAGGATCTAGGATCCTATTATTGCTAAGCCAAATGGTCGATATGTGTCACATTGGGCTTAGCAATAATATCTGCGGCGCAGAGTATATCACTTAAAATGGGTACTCTGTGCACAAAACCCTGCAGCAGATGTCATGCTGAACAGGAATGTCTCTTGAGGCCGAGCGCTGACTCTGCCGCCTCAGTACTTCGATCATCCAGTCTGATCAACGATATTAAAAGAGAATTATGCCAAAAAAATCTGCACCACCTGCCAATTTTGAAACGGCTCTGGCCGAACTTGAACAGATCGTTTCCCGCCTCGAATCAGGCGAGCTGCCTCTGGAAGACGCACTTAACGAATTTGAGCAAGGCGTCCAGCTGGCGCGTCAGGGACAGCAAAAGCTGCAACAGGCAGAACAACGTGTTCAGATCCTGCTCGACAGCGACAACGATGCTCCGCTGACCCCGTTCACCCCAGAAGCCGAGTAACTGGTCATGTCTGAAGCGATTTCCTTTTCCGGTGCTGACGGGTTTAAGCATGAGCTGCGCGCGAAGCAAAAGCGTGTGGATGAAGTCTTAACGGCGTATGTCAGCGCACAGCCACTGGCAGATTTACCGCTGGTTGAGGCGATGCGTTACGGCGCGCTGCTGGGCGGTAAACGTCTGCGCCCGTATCTGGTTTACGCCAGCGGTCAGCTGTTCAGCCTTGATTTAAAGAATCTTGATGCACCCGCGGCGGCCGTGGAATGTATCCACGCGTATTCCCTGATCCACGATGATTTACCGGCGATGGACGACGACGATTTACGTCGCGGCCAGCCGACCTGCCACATTAAATTTGGCGAAGCCAATGCGATTCTGGCCGGTGATGCGCTGCAGACGCTCGCATTCTCAATTCTGGCTGACAGTGAAATGCCAGACGTCGCGGTAAAAGATCGTCTGGCGATGATTTCCGAACTGGCCAGCGCCAGCGGTGCCAGCGGCATGTGTGGCGGCCAGGCTCTGGATTTGGCCGCTGAAGGTCAGCAGGTCGGTCTTGAAGCGTTAGAAAAAATTCACCGTCATAAAACCGGTGCGCTGATCCGCGCCGCGGTACGCATGGGTGCGCTGGCTGCCGGTGAAACCGGACGCGCCGTTTTGCCTATACTGGATAACTACGCGCAAGCCATTGGCTTAGCGTTTCAGGTCCAGGACGATATTTTGGACGTGGTTGGCGATACCGCCACACTTGGTAAACGCCAGGGCGCTGATCAGCAGCTGGGAAAAAGTACCTACCCTGCCCTGCTGGGGCTGGACGGCGCCAAGGCCAAGGCCATGGACCTGTATCAGGAAGCCGTTTCAGCACTGGATCAGCTGGCAGCACTTTCTTACAACACCGCGCCACTTCTCGCGTTAGCCAGCTTTATCATTGAACGCGATAATTAAACTTACTATGAGCAACTGATGAGTCTTGAATTAGCCAAATACCCGACACTGGCGCTGGCGGAGGATCCTGAAGATCTCCGCTCACTCCCTAAAGAGAGTCTGCCTAAGCTCTGCGATGAACTGCGCCAATATTTATTGGCCAGCGTCAGCCAGTCCAGCGGACACTTTGCGTCCGGTCTGGGAACGGTGGAACTGACCGTTGCGATGCATTATGTCTACAACACGCCATTCGACCACGTTGTCTGGGATGTCGGCCATCAGGCCTATCCGCACAAAATTCTGACCGGCCGCCGTGACCGTATTTCTACCATCCGCCAGAAAGGCGGTCTGCACCCGTTCCCGTGGCGCGGTGAAAGCGAATACGACACGTTGTCCGTGGGTCACTCATCGACGTCCATCAGTGCAGGTCTGGGAATGGCTGTGGCTGCCGAGCGTGAAGGCAAAGGCCGCCGCACCGTGTGCGTGATTGGCGACGGCGCGATCACCGCGGGTATGGCGTTTGAAGCGATGAACCATGCGGGCGATATCAAACCCGACATGCTGGTTATCCTCAACGACAACGAAATGTCGATTTCCGAAAACGTCGGCGCGCTGAATAATCATCTGGCACAGCTCTTGTCCGGCAAACTGTATTCGCGACTGCGTGAAGGCGGTAAGAAAGTCCTTTCCGGCTTGCCACCGATTAAAGAACTGGTGCGCCGTACCGAAGAACATCTGAAAGGCATGATGGTGCCGGGCACGCTGTTTGAAGAACTCGGCTTTAACTATATCGGGCCAGTGGATGGTCACGACGTGGTGGCGCTGGTGCAGACGCTGAAAAATATGCGCGACCTGAAAGGGCCGCAGTTGCTGCATATCATGACCAAAAAAGGCAAAGGCTACGAGCCCGCCGAAAAAGATCCGATCAGTTTCCATGCGGTGCCGAAATTCGATCCGGCTTCCGGCACACTGCCGAAAAGCAAAGAAGGTCTGCCAACGTATTCGAAGATTTTCGGTGACTGGTTGTGCGAAACCGCCGCCAAAGACAGCAAGCTGATGGCAGTCACGCCAGCGATGCGTGAAGGCTCGGGCATGGTGCGTTTCTCGCGTGAATACCCGCAACAGTATTTCGATGTGGCGATTGCCGAGCAGCACGCGGTGACATTTGCCGCCGGTCTGGCAATTGGCGGATACAAACCGATCGTCGCAATCTACTCGACATTCCTGCAACGGGCTTACGATCAGGTGATCCACGATGTGGCGATCCAAAATCTGCCGGTGCTTTTTGCCATCGATCGCGGCGGTATCGTCGGTGCCGACGGACAAACACATCAGGGCGCATTCGATCTCTCTTTCCTGCGCTGCATCCCGAACATGACCATCATGACGCCGAGCGACGAGAACGAATGTCGTCAGATGCTGCATACCGGTTATCACCATAACAGCGGGCCGGTTGCCGTGCGTTATCCGCGTGGTAACGGGACGGGTGCCACCTGTGAACCGCTGGCGTCATTGCCCATCGGTAAAGGCGTGGTGCGCCGTGAAGGCGAGAAAGTCGCGATCCTCAACTTCGGTACATTGCTGCCGGAAGCGCTGGCTGCGGCAGAAAAACGTAACGCCACCGTGGTGGATATGCGCTTTGTGAAACCGCTGGATGACGCGTTAATTCAGGAACTGGCCGCCAGCCATGAAGTGCTGGTCACGCTTGAAGAAAACGCCATCATGGGCGGCGCAGGCAGCGGCGTGAACGAACTGCTGATGTCTAAGCGTATCCTGGTGCCGGTGCTGAATATCGGTCTGGCGGACAGCTTTGTCCCGCAGGGCACGCAGGACGAAATCCGTCATGATGTAGGGCTGGATGCCGAAGGCATCGACCGTCAGATCACCAACTGGCTGGCCTGATTATCCTCCCCTCTTTTAGTCTGAAAGAGGGGCATTTCCTTCCCCACTCCCTTCTTTGTCACACGTTCATCTCGTTCTGTGAGCTACAGTTATAGCAAGCTAATCATTTTCCACGGCTTCTGAAATCAACTTGTGTTTACCAGGAGATGTCATGCAATACACCACCTTAGGAAAAACCGGTCTGAACGTCTCACGCCTGTGTCTGGGCTGTATGACGTTTGGCGAACCCGATCGCGGAACTCATGCCTGGACGCTGCCCGAGGAAAGCAGCCGCCCGATCATTAAGCAGGCACTCGACGCGGGTATCAATTTCTTTGACACCGCCAACAGTTATTCCGACGGCAGCAGTGAAGAAATCGTCGGTCGCGCCCTGAAAGGCTTCGCAAAACGCGATGAGATTGTCGTCGCCACCAAAGTCTATAACGCGGTCACTGGCCTGAAGCCGGGACTGTCGCGCGCCTCGATTATGCAATCTATCGATGACAGCCTGCGCCGCCTTGGCATGGAATATGTCGACCTGCTGCAAATCCATCGCTGGGATTACGAAACGCCGATTGAGGAAACGCTGGAAGCGCTGAACGACGTCGTGAAAGCCGGTAAGGCACGCTTTATCGGTGCGTCATCCATGCATGCGCATCAGTTTAAACAGGCGCTGGATGTCTCAGCGCAAAATGGCTGGGCGAGCTTTGTGTCGATGCAGGATCAATACAATCTGATCCAGCGTGAAGAAGAAAACGAAATGTATCCGCTGTGTCTGGAAAGGAATATCGCGGTGTTGCCGTGGAGTCCGCTGGCACGCGGCAAACTGACCCGTCCGTGGGGAGAAACCACTGCACGTTCAGTTTCCGACAATTTTGCTAAAACGTTGTACGACGCTACCGATGAAGCTGACGGTAAAATCGCTGAACGTGTGGGTAAAATTGCCGAAGATCACGGCGTACCGCGCGCGCAGATCGCACTGGCGTGGATCCTGAGCAAGCACGTGGTAACGGCTCCGATTATCGGCGCTTCACGCGCAGCTCATCTGGAAGATGCTGTCGCCGCACTGGAGATAAAACTCTCCATTGAAGAAATCGCTGAACTGGAAATGGCCTATGTGCCGCACGAAGCCACCGGTTTCAAATGATACGAAGTGATTTGAAGTCATGTGAAGTCATAAAAAAGGCGTTGTCAGGGCAAACCTGGCAACGCCTTTTTACTGCTCTTTAATGCAGATCAGAACAAACCAAGCGGCCAGTGATGCCCGATCAGATAGATGATCGCCGCACCCAATACACCGGCGACGACATCATCGATCATGATGCCCATTCCGCCCTGCACGTTGCGGTCAAACCAGCGGATCGGCCAGGGTTTCCAGATATCCAGTACGCGGAAAACGATAAAGCCGATCAACACCCAGCGCCAGTCATTCACAGGGATCGCCATCAGCGTGATCCACATGCCAACAAATTCATCCCACACGATGCTGCCGTGGTCATGAACCCGCATGTCGCGCGCGGTCTGACGGCAGAGATACACGCCGATACAGATACTGAACATGACGATCATGGAATAGACCTGCCACGGCAGGTACGTCATGACAATCCAGAACGGGATCGCGGCGATGGAACCTGCGGTGCCCGGCCCGACCGGGAATAATCCGCTGCCAAAACCGGTCGCCAGCAAATGCCAGGGATTACGCAGATTTAAACGTTTTTTGGCCGCAGCCATGTCCTGAACCGGATCACCGGTTTTGCCTTTATACCCGGCTGGGCGTTTTTTACGGCCAATATTCACAGCAATTCCTCTGCGGCAAAGTGATCAAAACCCTGCCATTCAAGTTCTACCGGTGCGCCTGAACGCAAAAATTTAATCCCTTCAGACAGCGGCGCAATCTGACCGATACAGGTGAAATCAACACCCAGATGGCTCAGCGCTACATCCAGCGCGCCACGGTTGATTTCCGGGACGGTAAAGCAAAGCTCGTAATCTTCGCCACCGGTCAGTGCCCATTTCAGCGCCTGCTCAGGATCCGTGACATTCTTTAATGCGGCAGATAACGGGATGGCATCGAGATCGAGGCGAGCACCGCATTCACTGGCATTCAGTATATGTTTAAGATCCGAAATCAGCCCGTCAGAGAGATCGATAGCGGAGGTTGCCAAATCACGCAATGCCTGACCCTGCAACACGCGCGGCGACGGCCGAAGATGACGTTTAAGCAGGAATTCACGGGTATCGGACTCCGTCACATTCAGCTGTTCCAGCAGAATGGCGAGCCCCGCAGCACTGTCACCCAGCGTTCCGGTCACGAAAATCCAGTCACCAATACCGGCGCCGGAACGGGTTAATGCGCGCCCTGCGGGGACCAGCCCCTGAATGGTTAACGTCATGCTCAGCGGACCGCGGGTGGTGTCGCCGCCAATCAGCTGCATGCCGTAATAATTAAGTTGATCAAACAGACTGTCGCTGAATGCCTGCAGCCAGTCGGCATTGACTTCCGGCAACGTCAGTGCCAGAGAAACCCAGGCAGGATCAGCGCCCATCGCGGCCAGATCACTGAGGTTTACCGCCAGAGCTTTATAGCCCAAATCGGCCGGTGAAATCGTTTTTAGAAAATGAATGCCTTCAACCAGAGTGTCGGTACTGACTGCTAACAGCTGCTTCTCGCCAACCGTCAGTAAGGCACAATCATCACCAATGCCTAAATGAACGTCCTGTCGGGCGGTTCTGTAACGGTTAAAGTAGCGAGTGATTACATCAAATTCGCCGCATGACATAGTACATTTCCAAATCGTTAGAATGACTTAAGGCCGGAAATCCGGCCTTAAGAGGGGTGTCACACAAAAGATAAACCAGGTGACATCACCAGATTATCAACAGAGGCGGTATTCAGGCGAAAATGACTGTCGCCATTTGTGACTGAAGCCGGCACTTTTTTGATGATCATTTTTTACGAATATGCGGGCCTGCTTTATCCAGCACACCGTTGACGAACTTATGGCTGTCTTCCGCACCAAAAGTTTTCGCCAGTTCAATGGCTTCGTTGATCGCCACTTTGTAAGGGACGTCCTGGCGTTTGCTCAGCTCAAACAGAGCCAGACGCAAAATCGCTCTTTCCACCTGGCCCAGTTCATCCAGCTGGCGGGACAGGTATGGCGCCATCAGTGCATCGAGTTTCTCAGCACTGTTTGCTACACCAGCCAGCAGTTCGCGGAAATAGGCAATGTCTACGTCTTTGACATCCTGCTCGGTCAGGAATTCTAATTCAACATCGGCGATGTCATTTTTCGACAACTGCCAGGAGTAAAGCGCCTGAACGGCACATTCACGGGCGCGGCGACGAGCAGCAGGTTTCACGGATTTCCCCTTAACTAGATTCAGGCCTTAATAGCCTTGATAACATTAATCATTTCAAGCGCGGTCAGTGCAGCTTCTGCACCTTTGTTACCGGCTTTTGTCCCTGCGCGTTCGATGGCTTGTTCAATGCTTTCTGTGGTCAGCACGCCAAAGGCAACCGGGATTTCGCTGTTCATGGCAACGCTGGACAGGCCAGAGCTGCATTCGCCCGCTACAAATTCAAAGTGGGCAGTGCCCCCGCGGATCACGGTGCCAAGTGCAACAACCGCGTCAAATTTACCGCTTTCAGCCAGTGCACGAGTTGCCAGAGGCAATTCGTATGCGCCCGGGACCCAGACTACGGTGATGTTGTCATCGCTGACCTGACCGATACGCTTTAACGCATCAACAGCGCCGGAAAGCAGGCTGTCGTTGATAAAGTTGTTAAAACGAGCAATCGCGATCGCTACGCGCGCGTTAGGCGTGGCTACAACACCTTCGATAACGTTCATAGTTTTCCTTAAAGTGGGTTCAGGAGTTTCTCAACCCCAGCCGCAGGGGGGCGGATTCTATCATAAAATTACCCTGTCTGGACATGCGCTTTTAACGTCATTCCATCAGGGGGGAGTAAAATTCTCAGTACACCGGTTTCAGGCGTAAACGTAAGTCAGGGCCAATCTGGCGGATATCGCTGAAAGCAAACTCCGGCGCATCAGTCAGATGTTGTAAACCGGGCAACTCGCAAAGTGCTCGCCCATTATTACCCAATAACTTAGGCGCCATATAAACGATTAATTCATCAACCAGACCCGCTTGTAATAAGGCGCCGGCCAGCTGCGCACCCGCTTCCACCCAGATGGCGTTTATCTGGCGTTTTGCCAGCTGCATCATCAGCAGAACCAGATCAATACGGTTATCGCGCCCGGCCACGCGCCATTGTTCGACGGACTCCGGCCAGACCTGCGAATCGACTTCAAGGCGCGCCAGCAAGACATCACCGGGAATATTCACCAGCTGATGCTGCGGTGTAACACGATTCTGGCTGTCGAGAATGATACGCAGCGGCTGGCGCAGATTTCCCTCAGGATAAATCGCCTGCACTTCGCTGCCCAGCTCGCTCCAGCGTACATTCAGCGAAGGATTATCGGCCAGCACGGTGGCGCTGGTGCTCAGAATGGCCGAGCTTTCAGCACGAAAACGCTGAACATCCGCACGGGCTGCCGGAGACGTGATCCACTGGCTTTCGCCGGAAGCCATCGCCGTTCTGCCATCCAGAGACGCGCCCATTTTCAGCTGTACGTAAGGAAAACCTGTACGCATGCGTTTGAGAAAACCGAGGTTTACGGCTTCTGCCTGGGAATGCATCAGCCCGTGGCTGACGTCAATACCATTCTGTTTAAGGCGGTATAAACCACGACCGGCGACTTCCGGATTCGGATCCTGCATCGCGGCGACCACGCGGCTGACACCGGCGGCCAGCAAGGCATCGGCACAAGGCGGTGTGCGCCCGTGATGGCTGCAAGGTTCGAGGGTTACGTAGGCAGTCGCGCCGCGGGCTTTCTCACCGGCCATGCGCAAAGCATGGACTTCGGCGTGCGGTTCACCGGCACGCAAATGATAGCCTTCGCCGACAATTTCGCCATTTAATACAATGACGCATCCCACATTAGGATTGGGCGTGGTGGTAAAACGCCCGAGACGCGCCAGTTCGAAAGCGCGCGCCATATAGCGTTCATCAGCAGGTGATTCATCAGAAAGATTTTGAACAGAAGACGGTTGGTCAGGCAGCATCAGCTTTCCTTAGTCCTGAAGACGGGCGATCTCTTCACCAAATTCACGGATATCTTCGAAGCTGCGATACACCGATGCGAAGCGAATATAAGCGACTTTATCCAGCCCTTTCAGGGCGTCCATCACCAGATTGCCGATCATCTTGGCCGGGATTTCACGTTCGCCGGTTGCGCGCAGTTGCGACTTAATGTGACTGATGGCCGTTTCGACATCATCAGAGCTGACCGGGCGTTTTTCCAGCGCTTTGAGAAAACCACCACGCAGCTTGTCTTCGTTGAAAGGTTCGCGAACTTCATTGCTTTTAATGACGCGTGGCATCACCAGTTCAGCCACTTCAAAGGTGGTGAAACGCTCATGGCACACCAGACACTGACGGCGGCGGCGAACCTGCGATCCATCGCCTACCAGACGGGAATCGATGACTTTAGTATCAACAGCGGCACAAAATGGGCAATGCATAGCACTTCCTGATCGCGAACTCAATTGGACATTAGTTTAACCCGAAGTGTGCCGACAACAAAGGCTGTCGCTACTTTCATCGACATCGGGTTAAACTTAGTTATCTATATTGGTGCCCGGACGGAATGTTTCAACGGGCAGATGAAAGGAAGTCTCTGATATGACGAAACACCCGCGATTTTTACTGGCCTGTGCCGCGTTATTCAGTCTGGCGGGCTGCGCGAAGCAAAATCCTCAAATGCCGGAACTTAAAACGGAAGTGGGTCAGCTCAATCAAAAACTGCAACGCCTGACAGATCTGGCCATCGCGCTGGAGCAGCAGACCACGCTTAACCGCCAGTCATCAAATGGCGTGTATTTATTGCCGGCAGCGAAAAGCGCCGCGCTGCTGAAAAGTGATATCGGCCAGCTGGAAGTTCAGCTGACCCGCGTCGCACCCGATGCCACCGGCATTCAGGCCGTGCTTGAAATCAAAAACACCTCCGGTCAGCCATTGCCGCCGTTTACGGCTTCTTTAAGCTGGGGACAGCTGGATCCGGTCACCGGCAAACCGCTGACCGTCGATATGCAAACCCAGACGATTACCGTCGAGCCAGATTTATTACCGGGGCCGGTGAAAACCGTCGAGGTGAAGTTTAATCAGGTGACTGTCGACACGCTGGGATTTGTACACCTGCATAATATCTTGGCGACACCGCCGGCACAGCCGGTCGTAGCGACTGCCACAACGCCTGTCGTGGCTAAATAGCAGCAGCGAATTACAAACCAAAAAAAACCCCGCATCGCGGGGTTTTTGTTTTCAGGTCGGTAGCTGAACCATCGGCAAATTACGGAAGAATCGAAGGCTGATCTGCGCCCTCTTTTTCCACTTTCTGCTGCAACATGTGTTCACGCTTCATGCCCAGTTTCAGAGCCAGCGCAGACGCCACGTAGATTGACGAAACAGTACCAATTGACACACCAATCAACATGGTCAGAGAGAAGCCTTCCAGCAACGCACCGCCAAAGATATAGAGCATCAGTACAACCATCAGCGTGGTTGCTGAGGTCATAATGGTACGGCTTAACGTCTGGGTCAGGGACACGTTCATGATTTCGTAAGAGTTACCGCGACGAATTTTGCGGAAGTTTTCACGAATACGGTCCGACACCACGATGGAGTCATTCAGCGAGTAACCGATAACCGACATCAGGGACGCGATAATGGTCAGATCAATTTCGATCCTGAACAGCGACAATACGCCCATGGTGATGATCACGTCGTGCGCCAGTGCGATTACTGCACCCAGCGCCAGTCGCCATTCAAAACGGAACCCGACGTAAATCAGGATACAAATCAGCGCCATCAGCAGCGCCATGCCGCCAGCCTGCGCCAGATCGTTACCCACGCTCGGACCCACAAACTCGACACGTTTTACGGTGGCGTCTTTGTCGATATCAGCGTTTACCAGGCTAAGGACTTTATTCCCCAGTTCCTGACCGGCATTACCGGAAACAGGCGGAAGGCGAACCATCACGTCACGGCTGCTGCCAAAGTTCTGAACAACAGGATCCTTGAATCCTGCTTTTTCCAGATCGGCGCGCATGTCGTCGAGGTTAGCGGGCTGACTGAGGCTGATTTCAATGACGGTACCGCCAGTGAAGTCCAGACCCCAGTTGAATCCGCGAACACCCATAATCGCGACGGAAGCGATAAACAACAGGCCTGAAATACAGAAGGCCACGTTGTCCCAGCGCATAAAGTCGATGACTTTACGGCCGTAGTTCAGTTGTTCAACAGTATATGGTTGTTGCTGTGCCACAACGCACTCCTCAGATAGACAGCTTTTTAATGCGTTTGCCGCCGTAAACCAGGTTCACGATTGCACGGGTTCCCACGATCGACGTAAACATCGAGGTTGCCACACCGATAGCGGTGGTGATAGCAAAGCCTTTGATCGAACCGGTACCCACTGCATAAAGAATAATTGCCGTGATCAGGGTAGTAATGTTGGCATCGACGATACTGGAGAACGCACCTTTATAGCCTTCATGAATCGCCTGCTGAACGGAACGACCGTTCTTCAGCTCTTCCTTGATACGTTCGTTTATCAGTACGTTGGCGTCGACGGCTACCGCCAGCGTCAGCACGATACCGGCAATACCCGGCATGGTCAGCGTTGCCCCCGGCAGCAGCGACATGATCCCAACAATCAGAATCAGGTTAGCCACCAGCGCAGTCGTGGCAATAATGCCGAACTTACGGTACCAAACCACCATGAACAGAATGGATGCCACCAGACCCCACAAGCACGCTTCCAGACCCTGAGTGATGTTTTGCATCCCTAAGGTCGGGCCGATAGTACGTTCTTCAACAATCTGAATTGGCGCGATCAACGCACCGGCGCGCAGCAGCAGAGACAGCTGACGGGCTTCATTCGGATCGTTCACCCCGGTGATACGGAAGCTGTTACCCAGACGTGACTGAATCGTCGCCACGTTGATGACTTCTTCCTGTTTCGCCAGAATCGAACGGCCATTCGCATCTTTCTTACCGCTGTCTTTATATTCCACGAACAGGGTAGCCATCGGTTTGCCGATGTTATCCTTCGTGAAGTTAGACATGGCGTTACCGCCAGCGCTGTCGAGAGAGATGTTAACCTGCGGCTGATTGTACTCATCCATGCTGGATGTAGAATCAGTGATGTGGTCACCGGTCAGGATCACGCGTTTGTACAGAACTACCGGACGGCCATCACGCATGTTTTTCACTTCGCTGTCGCCCGGTACACGACCGGTTGAAGCAGCAGAAGCATCCACATTGGTGTTTACCAGACGGAATTCCAGAGTCGCGGTCGCGCCTAAAATTTCTTTAGCACGCGCAGTATCCTGAATACCCGGCAACTCAACCACGATACGGTCAGCACCCTGACGCTGTACCAGCGGCTCGGCGACACCCAGTTGGTTGACACGGTTACGCAGGATAGTGATGTTTTGCTGAACGGCATACTCGCGCGCTTCACTCAGGCGAGCATCAGTCATCACCACGCGAGCTGCATTATCGCCGCTGTTGGTGATCACTAAATCGCGGTGACGTGGGCTCAGGTAGCTGACCGCAGAATCACGGGTAGCAGCATCGCGGAAACGCACTTCAACGCCATAGTTGTCGAGCTTACGCACCGTGGCATAAGGAATATTCTTGTCGCGCAGGTCGCTGCGCATGTTGTCCATCGTTTGCTCTTGCAGCTTACTCAGCGCGGTATCCATATCCACTTCCATCAGGAAGTGAACACCACCACGCAAGTCGAGGCCCAGCTTCATCGGCTCAGCGCCCAGCATGCTCAACCAGCGCGGCGTTGCCGGCGCGAGGTTCAGTGCAATAACAAACTTGTCGCCCAGCGCTTCAGTCAGCGCTTCACGTGCACGAAGTTGTACATCCGTGTCTTTGAAACGGGCAAGAATAGCGCCATTCTCCAGAGCAACTGATTTGATCTGGATTTTGCTTTGATCTAATACGTTACGGACTTGGTCCAGCGTTGCTTCACTGGCGTCGGAACCCCGAGCACCAGTGATTTGAACAGCCGGATCCTCACCATAAAGGTTGGGAAGTGCATAAAGCAAACCGACGATGACCACAACGATCAACATCAGATACTTCCACGCAGGATAACGGTTTAACACGGCAGTTCCCTTCGGGAAAATCGAAAATTAGATAGACTTCATCGTGCCTTTTGGCAGAACTGCTGCCACGAAGTCACGTTTGATCATCACTTCGTTGGTGTCGTTCAGTGCGATAACCACATAACCGGTTTCGGCTACTTTAGTTACGCGACCGATCAGACCACCGGTGGTCATGACTTCGTCACCTTTACCGATAGAGTCCATCAGTTTTTTGTGTTCTTTAGAACGTTTCTGCTGCGGGCGCAGGATCATGAAATAGAAGATTAGACCAAAAACCACCAGCATGATAACCAGAGAGTAAGGACTTCCCTGTGACGGTGCGCCGGTCGCTGCGACTGCATCGGAAATGAAAAGACTCATTTAAATTCCCTCATTGTTGTTGTGAAGCAAATTGATGTAATACAAACCGAGAATCCGACCCGGAGTCTGGCGATGAAACGTCTCGCACAATACCCCATAATGCCGGTTCAAGAAATTATAAAATCGGCACCCCCTTTCGAAGATGCCGATACGAAAAAGAAATCAGAAGTTTAAAGGCGGAACAGGCTTGCCTTTACGCTCGTAGAAGTCTGTCACAAACGCTTCTAATTTACCCTCTTCAATAGCCTGGCGTAAACCGGCCATCAGACGCTGGTAATAGCGCAGATTATGGATCGTATTTAACCGCGCACCGAGAATTTCGTTGCAACGGTCAAGATGATGCAAGTAAGCGCGGCTGTAATTGCGACATGTGTAGCAATCACAGTGTTCGTCGAGCGTTGACGTGTCATCTTTATGCTTCGCATTTCGGATTTTCACGATGCCATCGGTCACGAAAAGATGACCATTTCGCGCATTACGCGTTGGCATCACGCAGTCAAACATATCGATACCGCGACGCACGCCTTCCACCAAATCTTCCGGTTTACCGACACCCATCAGATAACGAGGTTTGTCTTCCGGGATTTGCGGGCAAACGTGTTCGAGGATACGGTGCATATCTTCTTTTGGCTCACCTACCGCCAGACCGCCCACAGCGTAACCATCAAAGCCGATATCTACCAGCCCTTTTAATGATACATCTCGTAAATCTTCGTAAACGCTGCCCTGAATAATACCGAACAAAGCATTCTTATTATTCAATTCGTTGAAGCGATCGCGGCTACGTTTTGCCCAGCGCAAAGACATCTCCATAGAACGTTTTGCGTAATCCCAGTCAGCAGGATAAGGCGTACATTCGTCGAAGATCATCACGATGTCCGAACCCAGATCGTTTTGGATTTCCATCGATTTTTCAGGACTCAGGAAGACAGGATCCCCGTTGATAGGATTGCGGAAATGCACACCTTCTTCTTTGATTTTACGCATCGCGCCCAGGCTGAATACCTGGAAACCGCCGGAATCGGTGAGGATCGGGCCGTGCCAGTTCATGAAATCATGCAGGTCGCCGTGCAGCTTCATGATTTCCTGCCCCGGGCGCAGCCACAGGTGGAAAGTGTTACCCAGCAAAATCTGTGCGCCGGTTTCCTTTACTTCTTCCGGGGTCATGCCTTTTACGGTGCCGTAAGTACCCACTGGCATAAATGCCGGGGTTTCGACTACGCCACGTTCAAAGACCAGACGTCCGCGACGTGCGCGGCCATCGGTAGTGCTTAATTCGTACTTCACATTGCCTCCAGCATCAGAGAAACAGTCTGATGAGGTTAAGTCCGTGGCATGATGCCCGGAAAAGAAAGCCCGAATGCACCGAGTGCGTCCGGACCGTTAATTACAAAAAGCTACTGGCCGACCACTTCCTGCGGCGCCAGCGGGTTACGGTTGATGAACATCGCATCCCCATAACTAAAGAAACGGTACTGCTCTGCGACGGCCTGATGATAGGCATTCATCGTATTTTTATAGCCGGCAAACGCCGACACCAGCATGATCAGCGTCGATTCAGGCAGGTGGAAATTGGTAATCAGGGAATCAATCACCTGATAGTGATAACCCGGATAGATGAAGATTTTGGTATCGCCGAAGAATGGCGCAATCAATGCATCTTCACTGGCCTTCGCCGCACTTTCCAGCGAACGCACAGACGTTGTGCCCACGGCCACCACTTTATTGCCGCGCGCTTTACACGCCAGCACCGCATCCACGACTTCCTGAGGCACTTCGGCATACTCAGCGTGCATGATGTGGTCTTCAATGGTGTCCACGCGAACCGGCTGGAAAGTCCCTGCGCCCACGTGCAGTGTGACGAAAGCAAACTCCACACCTTTGGCTTTCAGCGCATCCATCAGCGGCTCATCGAAATGTAAGCCAGCGGTTGGCGCAGCTACCGCGCCCGGACGTTCGCTGTAGACGGTCTGATACAGTTCACGGTCAGCATCTTCATCAGGACGGTCGATATAAGGCGGCAGCGGCATATGGCCGATTTCGTTGAGCAGAGTAAAGACATCACGATCTTCATTAAATTCCAGCTCGAACAACGTATCGTGGCGCGCCACCATCGTCGCTTTAATATCTTCTTTATCTCCAAGCAGCAGTTCTGCACCCGGTTTTGGCGATTTGGACGCACGCACATGCGCCAGAACGCGGTGCGAATCGAGCACACGCTCAACCAGCACTTCAATTTTTCCGCCGCTGACCTTACGGCCAAACACGCGGGCCGGGATCACGCGGGTATTGTTAAATACCAGCAAATCGCCGGGATGGATTTTATCGAGAATATCGGTGAACACGCCGTGCGTTAACTCACCGCTAGGCCCGTCCAGAGACAACAAACGACAGCCGCTGCGCTGGGTCTGCGGATAGCGCGCAATCAGGGATTCAGGGAGTTCAAAAGAAAAATCGGCAACACGCATGGCTTTTCACTTCACTTAACGACAAAAACAGGCGGCTTAGTCTAGAGGGACGGGGCATCCCCTGCAAGCATCTGCGTCAATAAAGGCATCCGCTGCCCTGTCAGAGATCAACTTTCCTGCGTTATACTGCCGTCATGAATTTTCTCGCTCACCTCCATCTGGCCTCACTGGCCCAAAGCTCACTGACCGGCAACCTGCTGGCTGACTTCGTTCGCGGCAATCCTGACGGACAATATTCAGCTGAAATTGTCAGCGGGATCCGCATGCATCGCCGCGTAGATACCATGACCGATTCGCTGCCGGAAGTGAAAATTGCCCGCAGCTATTTTCGTGAAGATTTTCGCCGCGTCGCGCCCATCACGCTCGATGTGGTCTGGGATCATTTTCTCTCACGTCACTGGGACAGCATTCATCCTCAGCAGTCGCTGGAAGATTTTCTTGACGACTGCCAGCAGGAAATCGAGCCACAGTTGCCTGAAATGCCGGAACGCTTCCAGAATCTGAATGCGTATTTATGGCCGGAACGCTGGATGGAACGTTATGCCGTGCTGCCTTTTATTGGCGACGTATTGCGAGGCATGGCTAACCGGCGGCCAAAACTCGGCGCGCTGACCGGTTCCTTCCATGATATCGAGCTAAATTACGACGCCCTCGAACAGCTTTTTTGGCAGTTTTATCCGGTCATGATGCAACAGGCGAAAGACCGGCAAATCTGACAAACACCGCGAATTTTGTGATTCCATCCGCAATTCCCTGCAATCCAAAAGGTTGTTGTTAAAAAAGTTTGAGACTTACGTCAAAGACTGATAGCCGGATGCTATCTGATTGATTGGTGCGATGGGGTTTATTCACCTGCGGGTTGCCCCTATACTGGCAGTCGTTTTGTTCACCCTTCCTTCTCACCTACGACGCCCGTAAGGGTTTCATAAGGAGTAATATTATGGTTCTGGTAACTCGTCCAGCCCCTGACTTCACCGCAGCAGCAGTTCTCGGTAGCGGCGAAGTAGTTGAAAACTTCAACTTCAAAAAACACACTGCAGGCAAACCTACTGTTATCTTCTTCTGGCCAATGGACTTCACTTTCGTATGTCCTTCTGAGCTGATCGCTTTCGATCACCGTTACGAAGAATTCCAGAAACGTGGCGTAGAAGTGGTAGGCGTGTCCTTCGACTCCGAGTTCGTTCACAACGCATGGCGTAACACCCCTGTTGAGAAAGGCGGTATCGGTCCTGTTAAATACGCGATGGTTGCTGACATCAAACGCGAAATTCAGAAAGCCTACGGTATCGAACATCCGGACGCTGGCGTTGCACTGCGCGGCTCTTTCCTGATCGACAAAGAAGGCGTTGTTCGTCACCAGGTAGTGAACGATCTGCCACTGGGTCGTAACATCGACGAAATGCTGCGTATGGTTGACGCACTGCAATTCCACGAAGAGCACGGCGAAGTGTGCCCGGCTCAGTGGGAAAAAGGCAAAAAAGGTATGGGCGCTTCTCCGGACGGCGTGGCTAAATACCTGACAGAAAACGCGTCAAACCTGTAATCCCTTCACGGATTTCAAGGTCAATAACGGTCAGCTTAGCTGGCCGTTTTTTTTTGCCTGCCATCCGGCACGATCACAATTTCCCCTTCCCGCTCCCTGTTCTGCCTGTTTTACGTCTACGCTGAAAATGTTCCACTCCGGTCATTATGGCGTGCAGTTTGCATAGTTCTGATCGGATAAAACACACAAAAAAGCGTTATCACACAATAACCTGAAGGTTATGACTCATAAGACAGGGTAATAAACAGGAGCCCCTATGTTACGGAAATCACTCATCGCGCTGGCCTTACTGACCAGCTTCCCGCTGTATGCCGCGTCCAGTCCAGCAGTTGAAGCCAAAAACGGCATGGTTGTCACTTCGCAATATCTGGCCTCTCAGGTCGGTGTCGATATTCTAAAAATGGGCGGAAACGCCATTGATGCCGCCGTGGCCGTTGGCTACGCGCAGGCCGTCGTCAACCCATGTTGTGGCAATATCGGCGGCGGAGGCTTCATGACGGTGCATCTTGCTGATGGCAAGGACACTTTCATTAACTTCCGCGAAACCGCACCTGCCGCCGCCAGCGCCAATATGTATCTGGACGCCGATGGCAATGTGAAAAAAGGCGCCAGCCTGTACGGATATCTCGCGGCAGGTGTACCGGGCACAGTACTGGGCCTGGATACGGTGCAGAAGGAATACGGCAAACTGACGCGCCAGCAGGTGATGGCACCGGCGATTAAACTTGCCCGTCAGGGCTTTGTGCTGACCCGCGCCGATACCGATATTCTCGATACCAAGGTTGACCGCTTCAAAGAAGATCCTGAGGCAGCGCGCATTTTCCTGCGTAAAGACGGCAGCGCACTACAGCCGGGCGATAAACTGGTTCAAACCGATTTAGCCAATACGCTGGAATCCATTTCAAAACACGGGCCGGATGCTTTCTATAAAGGCAAAATCCCGGCAGCAGTGGAAGCGGCCTCGAAAAAAGGCGGCGGTATCCTGACAGCGGCAGATTTCGCGAACTATAAAGTCACTGAGGACGCGCCGATCACCTGCAGCTATCGGGGCTATAAATTCGTGTCCGCACCGCCGCCGAGCTCCGGTGGTGTGACGATGTGTGAAATTCTCAACATCGTTGAGGGCTACGACATCAAAAGCATGGGCTTCAACTCAGCGGCGTCGATTCATGTCCTCACCGAAGCCATGCGCCATGCTTACATGGACCGCAATACCTATCTTGGCGATCCGGAATTTGTGAAAAACCCGATTGACCGCCTGATTAGCAAAAGCTACGCCGAAGAAATTCGTAAGAAAATAGAAGCAGATAAAGCCACGCCTTCCACAGCCGTTCAGCCGGGGATGGAACCGCACGAGAAACCGGAAACCACCCATTACTCTATCGTCGATAAAATGGGTAACGCCGTCTCTACCACTTACACCATTAATGGCCTGTTTGGCTCTGTGGTCATCGCGCCAGGAACCGGTTTCTTCCTTAATGATGAAATGGATGACTTCACCACCAAAGTTGGTGAGAAAAACCTCTTCGGCCTGGTACAGGGCGTTAAAAACGCTATCGCCCCCGGTAAGCGCCCACTATCGTCTATGAGTCCGAGTTTAGTGACCAAAGACGGCAAAACCTTCATGGTTCTCGGCTCGCCGGGTGGTTCGCGCATCATCACCATCACTCTGCAAACAGCGCTGAATGTTATCGACCACGGTATGCCACCGCAGGAAGCGGTGAATGCGCCACGTATTCATCATCAATGGTTGCCGGATGAAGTCTATTACGAGCAGCGCGGCGTTTCACAGGACAGCCTGAACATTCTGCAGAAGATGGGTTACAAAATGGTGGAACAAACGCCGTGGGGTGCCGCAGAGCTGATTATGGTGGGATTACCGGGTGCTGCTGGCGTAACATCCGCGACCTCAGGTAATGATTCCGCAGTTTCAGGCAAGGTGCGCGAAGGTTATCTGTACGGCGCGAATGATGTGCGACGCCCCGCAGGTGCGGCCATCGGCTATTAACCGGCATCCTTCACGCTATCTCTGCGTTGGCTGCCTTCATTCACCCCGGTCACTTACCTGTTTAAGCTCCCGGGGATGTACTCAGTTGCCGCCTTGATATAGCCAGAATGATTTGGTTAATAAAATTTATAAACAGTAAAAAGCCCCCGGGATCATAAGATCCCGGGGGCTTTTCTTTACCGGAAGGTAAGTGCTTGCTTACGCTTTGTTGTTCAGCGCCAGCGCTTGTTTTTTGCGGTCATTGCGCAGTTTAAAGGCATAACCGACCAGCAGCGCCACAACCCAAACCATCCCGACATACAGCGAAATACGGGTATCCGGGAAGTAACCAATCAGGCCAATGATGAACACCAGGAAAATGATACCGAACACGGAGGTGTAAACACCCCCACGCAGCGGAAACTCCAGTTCTTTAACCTGCTGTTTGCTCAGCTTGCGACGGAAACCAATTTGGGAGAACAGGATCATAATCCACACCCAGACAGTTGCGAACGTCGCCAGAGACGCGATCACCAGGAACACGTTTGACGGCATGATGTAGTTCAGGTAAACCGCCACCAGCAGCGCCGCCATCATCACCAGCACAGTGACCCACGGCGTCCCCAGACGCGAAACCTTGCTGAACATTTTCGGTGCCTGTCCCTGCTCTGCCATACCGTGCAGCATACGGCCCACGCCGAACACGTCACTGTTAATGGCAGAAAGCGACGCGGTGATCACCACGAAATTGAGAATAGCCGCTGCCGCCGTAATGCCCATATGCTGGAAGGTCAGTACAAACGGACTGCCCTGCGTCCCCACCTGATTCCATGGGAAAATGGACATAATCACAAACAGTGTACCCACGTAAAACACCAGAATACGCAGCGGAACAGAGTTGATGGCTTTCGGAATGGATTGCTTTGGATTCTCAGCTTCACCGGCAGTGATGCCGATGATCTCAATTCCGCCGTAAGCAAACATCACCAGCTGGAGTGACAGAATCGTCCCCATGATGCCCTGGCTGAAGAAGCCGCCGTTGCTCCACAGATTGTGGATACCGGTCGCCTGTCCGCCGTTACCAATGCCCCAGAAAATAATGCCAAAGCCTGCCACGATCATGATGATGATGGTCAGTACTTTGAAGAAGGAGAACCAGAACTCCAGCTCGCCGAAGACTTTCACGCTGACCAGATTGATCGCGCCGATAATCAGCACCACGCTGAGCACCCAGGTCCATTGCGGCACATCCGGGAACCAGACGCCCATATAAATACCGAATGCCGTCACATCGGCGATGGCGACGATCAGGATTTCGAAACAATACGTCCAGCCGGTGATGTAACCCGCCATCGGCCCGAGATAATCCTGCGCATAACGGGAGAATGAACCGCTTTGCGGGTTGTGAACGGACATCTCACCGAGGGCGCGCATGATGATAAACGCAATGATCCCGCCGACCAGATACGCCAGCAATACACTCGGGCCCGCCATTTTGATGGCATCTGCCGAGCCATAAAACAGTCCGGTTCCGATGGCTGATCCCAGTGCCATAAAGCGAATATGGCGCGTTGTCAGGCCACGTTTTAACTTCGTGCCCGGCGCTTCGTTCTGCGCTGTTGGTTGTTCAGCTTCTTGCTGCATGTGCATTAACCCGTGTTGTTTTTTTAACTATCAAAAATCGTATTTTAAAAAATGACTTTTAGCCTGCCAATGAAAAAGCCACGGAAGGGTTCTCCGTGGCCTGATTGGCTAAATATTCTTCAGACGATCATTCTTTCAGGTCTTCGAACATTCACCCGATAATCATTGGTGCGCGGTGACGCTGCGCGGGCCGCTGATTTTGTCATAAATCCCGACCAGTACCAGCATTAATAATGACGGTGGTAACCAGGCAAGACCTTGCGCAGCCAGTGGCAAGTTCGCAGTCCAGGCTGGCATCAGATCAGCAAAAGCAGAAGCCTTAATACCGTCAACAATGCCGAACACCAGGCTCACGACCATGACCGGCGCCACAATACGTGTGGTGCTGTTCCACCAGCGCAGGGTAAAGCTCAGCACAACCAGCGCGATACATGGCGGATAAATAGCCGTCAGTACCGGCACAGAAATCTGGATCAGATGGCTCAACCCGAGGTTGGACACCAGCATGGAGAACAGACCCAGAATGAATACCAGCGTTTTGTAAGACAGCGGCAGATATTGGGCAAAAAATTCCGCACAGGCGCAGGTCAGGCCAACCGCTGTCACCATACAGGCGATGAAAATCAGCGCACCTAAGAAGAAACTTCCAACACTACCAAAAGTATGAGCGACATAAGCATGCAGGATAACCGCACCGTTGGTCGCATCCGGCACCAGCGAGGCGCTGTTTTCACCGAGTTTGAACAGGCTCAGATAAACCAGCATCAGTCCCAGACCGGCAATCAGACCGGCCAGAACAGTATAACGGGTCAGCAATTTCGCATCAGAAACACCGCGGGAACGCGCGGCATTAACGATAACGATACCGAACACCAGCGCACCCAGCGTATCCATGGTCAGATAGCCATTAACAAAGCCACTGGAGAAAGGAACGGTCTGGTAAGCGCCGACAGCAGGCATTGGCTGACCGGCAGGCCACAACAGTGCAGCGATACCCAGCGCAGCCAGTGCGACCATTTTCAGCGGTGCAAGGAAATGTCCGACAGTATCAAGCAAACGGCCCGGATACAGGGAAATACCGATAACCAGGCTGAAATAAATCACGCTGTAAATCAGCAGTGGCAGCGGGCCGTCACCGGTCATCGGCGCGATCCCCACTTCAAACGAAACCGTTGCGGTACGCGGCGTGGCAAACAGCGGCCCTACGGCGAGATAACAAACGGTAGCCAGAAGAATACCGGCACCACGACCAATTGGCGTACTCAGGGCATCCACACCGCCGCCAACGCGCGCAAGTGCAATTACCGTCATCACCGGGAGTCCGACCGCGGTAATCATAAATCCGGCGGCAGCCCACCAGACGTCATGACCTGCCTGCAGGCCAACCATTGGCGGGAAAATAATATTCCCGGCCCCGACGAATAAGGCGAAGGTCATGAAACCCAGCGCCATAATATCTTTATTTGTTAAACGAGTACTCATGATTGGTGTCGTGTTGCCTGTTCAAATGAATAAAGTGTCCGTTGCCGTCGCCGTGCCACGTCGTCAGAAGGATGAATGGCATAAAAGAGCCAGAGAGCATCCTATGAGGAACGAAGTAAGCTAAAAACGCCTGATGATATGCAGATAATTACGTTGTTATGCAGGGAGTATCGAGCGACAGCGGACGCTAAGGTAAACTTTTATAGCGTATAAAGGCAAGCCGCGATCCAAAAAGCAGAGTGTTTAACCAGATTAATAATAGAAGACAGGCATATTCACTAAATACAACGAAAAACACGCCATATGATATGTATGATTTTTGAACTAATGAAGCACAAGATATGCTCCGGTAAGACGAAAAATGCGTGAAATCACCACTCTCAGGTTATTTCACGCACAGTTTACAGCATTTTTACAAGGTCAAAATTCGACCACGTGCTGGCATTACCAGACGCGGGCGGCGATATCGACGACCAGCTTCAGTTTTTCCCACTGCTGCGCTTCGGTCAGGCTGTTGCCCTCTTCCGTTGAAGCGAAACCACATTGCGGGCTGAGGCAAATCTGGTTGATATCCAGATATTCTGCTGCTTCGGCCAGACGTGCCTCCACCGTTTTCGCCAGTTCAAGCTCACCGGATTTGGTCGTGATCAGACCCAAAACCGCCTGCTGATGGCCTTTTTTGATAAAACGCAGCGGCTCAAAGCCCCCGGAACGCTCGTTGTCATATTCCAGGAAGAAGGCATCGATGTTCACGCCACCAAACAGAATCTCTGCCACCGGTTCATAGCCGCCTTCTGAAATCCAGGTGGAACGGAAGTTGCCCCGACAGACATGCAGACCAATCACCAGATCATCCGGTTTACCGGCAATCGCTTTGTTCAGCACATCGGCGTAAGTGCGCGCTAACTCTTCCGGAGAGTCGCCACGTTCGCGGATTTGCTTCTTCTGATCTTCAGAACACAGGTAAGCCCAGACGGTGTCATCAAGTTGCAGATAACGACAACCGGCATCGTAAAACGCCTTAATCGCATCGCGGTAAACCTGCGCCAGATCGTCAAAGTAGTCTTTCAGATCCGGGTACACTTCTTTGCTGATCGCGTTACGGCCACCGCGGAAATGCATCACGCTCGGGCTTGGAATGGTCATTTTCGGCACTGCACTTCCGCTGATGCTTTTCAGGAAACGGAAATCTTCCAGCATCGGATGTGAGCCGAACCCCAGTTTGCTGACGACTTTGATGCTGCGTGCTTTAGTCTGTACGCCATTGAACTGGATCCCCTGCACCGCATCGTAACCTTCAACGCCTTCCAGACCTTCGAAGAAATCAAAGTGCCACCATGCGCGGCGGAATTCCCCGTCAGTGACCACTTGCAGACCGGCTTCACGCTGCAAATCCACCACTCGGCGGATTTCGGTATCTTCTACGGCGCGCAACTGCGCGGCATCAATCTCACCGGCCTGAAATTGCTTACGGGCTTCTTTAATCGCGGCCGGACGCAGGAAACTGCCAACGACGTCAGCGCGGAATGGAGGTGTTGTACGTTGCATGAAGAACTCCTTATGACATCCCGCCATTGGCGAAATGCGAATGATTCATTATGTAAATAATTACCTTGCGTTATATTTAGACATCTGGATGTCTAAACGTCTTTAGCAGGATACTGTCATGCAGATGCTTCACGGGCAACAGAGGAATCTTCATGGGACGTGAATAAAATTCATGTTCACTTCGCGATGTTTCATGATGCTGAACAATATGTGCCCCCTTGCGATCTGTAGTAATAAATACTATAGTTTATTTTACCAGGGACGATGGCATGAACGATTTACGTATTTTTGTTACAGAGGATTTTCACGACTTCATGACCGATAGCAAACTGTCGGAAAAGGATATCCTCAAGTCTGCACATGAACTGGCAAACGGACTTTTTGATGCGGACTTGTCTGGCAACATTTACAAGAAAAGAATTGCACCGACAGGAAGGTCGAAATCAGGGTTTGGCCGTGCCATCGTCGCATTCCGTTTTGAGGATAAGATTTTTTATATCGATGGCTGGCTGAAACACAGTGTTCGCAAGAACGGGCATGAAATTCCCGACAAACTTTTGTCTTTGTATAAGGCAGTTGCTAAAGATTTGCTCAATTTCACAGAGCAGCAACTCGAAATAGAACTTCGAACTGGATTAATTAAAGAGGTGATTTCTAATGGTTGATGAACGTTTGCTAAAACTGCAGCGGATGGCTCAACGCTTCCATGATTCATCTGGCGTGGTTTCACAAACCACGATGCGCGAAATTAACAAAATTGTTGATGAAGCCGTACAGGAAGAAAGGCTGAAAGCCTTTGCAGAACGCTCTGCTGAACGTATACGCGCGCTGCGGGAAAAAGAAAAAATCAGCCAGGGCGTGCTGGCCAGACTCATCAATATGTCGGCTAACAGCATTCAAAAATGGGAGCGTGACGAAACCAAACCCACCGGTGCGGCTCTGATCTTACTGATGCTGATCGAAGAAAAAGGTTTACAGATCATCTGCTAAAAGTAGCCACAGCGTGGGCTGTGGCTACTTTTTTATCCCTTCACATCGCTTTGGCTGGCCTGTTCCTGAGGAACAATCAGTTTCGGTGCCAGTGTAAATATAAAGCGGGTACCAACGCCGACTTCACTCATCACTTCAAGTTTGGCGTTGTGATGACTCAGGGCGTGTTTGACGATGGCCAGCCCCAGACCGCTGCCCCCCGTCTGGCGCGAACGCGCTTTATCAACCCGGTAGAAACGTTCAGTCAGACGCGGCAGGTGTTGCGGCGCAATGCCCGGCCCGTTATCACTGATCTGGAACTGCGCGCCATGCGGCGTTTGTTGCCAGCTGACTTCTATCCGCGTCCCCGCCGGGGTGTGGTTGACGGCGTTGTACACCAGATTCGACACCGCGCTGCGTAACTGATCTTCATTGCCAAAGACCTTCAGTTTCTCGTTTACACGGAACACCACTTCGTGACGGCCACCGCTTAAAGATTGCACTTCGCGCTCCAGCATGCCGAGCATCACCGGAATATCGACTTTCTCCTGCATATCGATATTTGCTGACGCTTCGATTTTTGACAATGTCAGCAGTTGCTTGACCAGCCCGTCCATGCGCCGCGTCTGTTCCTGCATGGTGTCCAGCGCTTTGGTACGAAACGGCTCTTCCAGTTTGGCGTCTTCCATCATTTCCAGATATCCCTGCAATACAGTCAGCGGGGTTCTCAGTTCATGACTAACGTTAGCGAAGAAGTTACGACGCGCACCTTCGAGCTGACGCATCTGCGTAACATCACGCGCCACCATCAGCAGTTGCCCTTCGGAATAAGGCATCACGCGAAACTCGACGTAATGCTCGTTATTGAGTTGCAAATTCAGGGCACGGCTGAAATCACGGGTCTGGATCCAGGTACGAAACTCGGGATAACGCAGCAGGTTAAAGATGTGTTGTCCGTTATCCTCCGGCCAGCGGAAACCGAGCAAATCTTGCGCCAGTCCGTTACACCAGAAAATATTGCCCTCTTCCGTCGTCAATACCACCGCATCGGGTAATGATTCGGCACCGCTGCGGAAACGTTTGATGAGCTGACCTAATTCACGACGGCGACGGCGGTTACGCATCTGCATCTGGTTCAGCCCGTAAAACAGAGGCTCCCAGCTCCAGCGGCCATTCGGCGGGGTTATGCTGCGGTCAAGCCACAGCCAGTGAGAGAGTTTGAGCTGGTTGTAATAATTCCAGCCCAGCGCCGCCAGCAGCGACGCAAAGAGGAGCCAGCCGAAATGGCCGACGAAGATACCGAGGATTAACGCGGGCAGGCAAAAGAGAAAGAATTCACCGGCCAATCGTTTCCATGACAAACGTTCTAGCACACAGATTCTCCGCTGTGGGGACTCAATAACGCGTTGAAAAACGGTATCCGGTTCCACGAACAGTCTGGATCATTCTGTCATGTCCACTGGTTTCCAGCGCTTTACGTAAACGACGAATATGCACGTCTACCGTGCGATCTTCCACATAAACGTTAGTGCCCCAGACGTTATTGAGCAACTGTTCGCGGCTGTAAACACGTTCGGAGTGGGTCATAAAGAAGTGCAATAATTTAAATTCGGTCGGCCCCATATCGAGCGCCTGCTCGTTGGCCATCACACGGTGAGACGACGGATCCAGGCTTAAACCCTGCATGTCGATCACTTCTTCCACCGCCATTGGCGAGATGCGGCGCATCACGGCTTTAATACGTGCAACCAGTTCTTTTGGAGAAAACGGTTTGGTGATGTAATCATCGGCACCGACTTCCAGGCCGCGCACCCTGTCTTCTTCTTCACCGCGGGCGGTCAGCATCATCACCGGAATTTCGCGGGTCAGTGCTTCACGTTTGAGATGTTTGATAAACTGAATACCGGAACCGCCGGGTAACATCCAGTCGAGCAGGATAAGTTCAGGGTAAGGTTCTACCAGCTGGCCAACGGCTGAATCAAAATCTTCAGCTTCTACTGCCTGATAGCCATTCTGTTCCAGTACAAAACACACCATTTCACGGATTGGAGCTTCGTCTTCAACCACCAATATACGTCTTGCCATCGTAGGTCCTGCCAATAGGTTAGCGATCTTTTATTTGATTGCGGGCGCCATTATGCGTCAGTTTTGTGACAGATTTATGAATAGAAAGGATGGTTCATTACAGTCAAATATGACAGATACATTTCTTCTATTCAGCTGCCATCTCGCTGAAATTGGTCCGATTTATCGGGGACAGCGTCCCCCGCCGACGTTTATACTTTGCCCCATTGTCGTCATCCAGGATCCATACGGGAGTCTCATGCGCCTGATCCACACGTCAGACTGGCACCTCGGCCAGTACTTTTTCACCAAAAGCCGCGCCGCCGAACATCAGGCATTTTTGCGCTGGCTGACCGGTCAGGTGCAGCAACATCAGGTAGATGCCGTGATTGTGGCAGGCGATATATTCGATACCGGTTCGCCGCCCAGCTATGCCCGCGAGCTTTACAACCGCTTCGTCGTCGAGTTGCAACAAACCGGCTGTCAGCTGATTGTACTGGCCGGAAATCACGATTCTGTCGCGACATTAAATGAATCACGTGAGCTGCTTTCCTGCCTGAATACGCGGGTGATTGCGACCGTCGGCGAAAACCTCTCTGAACAGATTTTAGTGCTCAACCAGCGTGACGGAAAACCGGGCGCGGTACTTTGCGCTATTCCGTTTTTACGTCCGCGGGATTTGCTCGCCAGTCAGGCGGGACAATCCGGCAGCGACAAACAGCTGGCATTACAGGAAGCCATCGCCGCGCATTATGACGCGTTGTGGCAGGCCGCGCAGACCAAACGCGACGAACTCGGCGTTTCGCTACCGATCATTGCTACCGGCCATCTGACCACGGTTGGCGTCAGCACCTCCGATTCCGTGCGCGACATCTATATCGGCACACTCGATGCCTTCCCGGCGCAGGCGTTTCCGCCGGTCGATTACGTGGCACTTGGTCATATCCACCGCGCACAGTGCGTCGCCAAAACCGAACATATCCGTTACAGCGGTTCGCCGATTGCACTGAGTTTTGACGAACTGAGTAAAGCCAAAAGTGTGTACTTACTCGATTTGGACGGCGCGACGCTCAACGCCATCGACACGCTGGAAATTCCCGTTTTCCAGCCGATGCAGATAATCAAAGGCTCGCTGGCAGAAATCGAAAAACAACTGGCGCAGTTCGAAGGCGGCGATGCGCAAAAGCCAGTCTGGCTGGATATTGAAGTCGCCACGCAAGATTATCTCAGTGATATTCAGCGCCGCATTCAGGCGCTGACGGAAGATCTGCCGGTAGAAGTGGTGCTTTTACGCCGCAGTAAAGAACAGCGTATCAACAGCATTGAGCAACAGGAGAAAGAGACACTCAGCGAACTGAGTGTCAGTGACGTCTTTGAAAGACGGCTGGCACTGGAACCGGATCCTGACGAACCGCGCCAGGCGCGGATGCGCACGCTGTTTGCGCAGGTTGTTGAACAGGTCACCAGCGGTCAGAATGCGGAGGACAGCGCACAATGAAAATTCTCAGCCTGCGTTTAAAAAACCTGAACTCGCTGGAAGGCGAATGGAAAATTGATTTCACGGCTGAGCCTTTTGCCAGCAACGGATTGTTCGCCATCACCGGCCCGACCGGCGCGGGGAAAACCACCCTGCTCGATGCCATCTGTCTGGCGCTCTATCACCAGACGCCACGTCTGAACATCACGCCAAGCCAGAACGAGCTGATGACCCGCCACACCGCCGAATCGCTGGCCGAAGTGGAGTTTGAAGTCAAAGGCGTTGGTTATCGCGCGTTCTGGAGTCAGCGCCGCGCCAAAAACTCGCCGGACGGCAATCTGCAGGCACCGAAAGTGGAGCTGGCATTACTGGCCGACGGCAAAATTCTGGCCGATAAAGTGCGCGATAAACTCGATGCCATCGCCACACTGACCGGGCTGGATTTCGGTCGTTTCACCAAATCCATGATGCTGTCTCAGGGGCAATTTGCCGCATTCCTGAATGCCGATGCCAATGACCGCGCCGAACTGCTGGAAGAACTGACCGGCACCGAAATTTATGGTCTGCTGTCTGAGCGCGTGTTTGAGCAACATAAAGAAGCGCGGATTACGCTCGACGGTTTGCATCAGCGCATGGCGGGTATCGAACTGCTCAGCGAAGAACAGCACCAGACGCTCGAAGCACAACTTGCTGAACTGAACGCGCAGGAAATCACGCTCAGTCAGCAGGCGCAGCAGCGCCAGCAGGATCTGAACTGGCTGCAACAGTGGCAGCAGGTGCAGCAAAAACAGCAGCAGTCTCAGCAACAACTGACCGCCGCAGAGCAGGAGAATCTGGCCGCCGCGCCGCAGTTACAGCAACTGGCGCGCAGCGAACCGGCAGAAAAACTGCGTCCGTTGCTCAACGATCGCCAGCGTTGTCAGGATGAATCGCAACGTCTTCAGCAGCAACTGGCGCACCTGACGCAGCAGCAGGAACAGCAAATCGCGCAAATGACGCCGCTGAATCTGGCGGTAGAGCAGGCACAAACGTCACGTCAGAAACAGGCGGAAGAACAGCGTCAGATGCAGACGCTGATCGAAGAAAAAATCCTGCCGATGGATGGCGAAATCACCCGCTTGCGTAAATCACTGACTGAAACACAGCAGTCGGTCACTGACGTACAAAAACTTGTCAGTGAGCATAACGCGACGCTGTTACAAATGACTACCGAACGGCAGAAGCTGGACGAAGAAAGCCGCCAGCATCAGACCCGCCAGACCGCGCTGACCGATGCACTCAACACTGCGCAACAGCGTCTGACTGAGCTGGAAAAACAGCACCCGCTGGCAGCATTGCATAAACGACAATCCGAACTCACGCAGCTGCGTCCGGTGCGCCAGCAGCTGTATTCGCTCGCGCAAATTTTCCCACAGCTTAATCAGCGCGTGCAGCAACAGCAAAAAGATTTCGTACAGTATCAAACGCAACTGGCTGAAGAAGAGCAGCGACTGGGGGCCATCCGCCTGCAATGTCAGAAACAGCTGGAGCATCTCAACGACGTTAAAGTACTGCATAAACAGGAAATGCTGATCGTCAGCCTCGAAGCCGAACGTGCGAATCTGCAAAGCGGCAAAGCCTGCCCGTTGTGCGGTTCCACATCGCATCCGGCGATTGAACATTATCAGGAGGTCAAACCTTCTGAAACGGCACAGCGCGTCGAGAAAATGCAACTGGAGTTCGATGCAGCAAAAGCCAGCGGTATCGAACTGGCAACAAAAATTAAAAGTCTGAAAGAACAGCAAACGCGGCTGCAAATCCAGCTGGAGCAAGACCAGCAGCAACTGAATGCACATACCGCAAACTGGCAACAGCTCAGCGCACCGCTGAATCTGACGTTTTCGCTACATGACACCGCCGACATCACTCAATGGCTGACCGCCCGCGATGAAGAAGAACAACAATCGCAGGCGCTGATTAGCCAGCACGAACAGCTGGCACGGGCGCTGCAACAGGCTAAAGATGCCCGGAACGACGCACTGAACGCGCAGCAGAAAGTGCAGCAGCAAAGCGCATTGCTGACCGAACGCATTACCCGGCTGGAAGAGACGCAGGCGAAATCTCAGCAAGACGTCGAACGGCTGCAAAAGTTGTTTGCAGAAGGCGAAAAAAACCTTTCAGAACTGACGGCTCAACGCCTTGAACTGTTCGGCGACCGCCAGGTGGCACAGGTTCGCGAGCACTTACATCAGCAACAACAGGCGGCAGAAAAAGCGGTCAGTGACGCGCAAACCGCATTGCAAAAAGCGCAGGAACAGCGCGATCAGCTGGCCGGGCAACTGGCGAGCACGCAACAGCAACAGTTGCAGACCACAGAACAACTGACGCAGGCGGAACAGGCGTGGCAACAGGCGCTGAGTGCCAGCGGATTTGCCGATGAAGCCGCGGTGAAACTGGCGCTGCTGGATGACGCACTCCGTCAGCAACTTCAGCAACGCAAAGAAAATCTGCAACAACAACTGGCGCAGGCGCAGGCGTTACTGGCGGATGCCGGTCAGCAGCTCGAAAAACATCGTCTTGCCCGCCCGGCTCATCTGAGTGAAACAGAAAGCGATCTTGATGTTCTGACAGCGCAACAGGCGGAAATGGCGCAACAGCTGAAAGCTTTACAGCAACGTCTGGGCGAAGTGAAAAATCAGCTGGAAAGTGACAAATTACGCCACAGCGGACAACAGGCGCTGATAGCTCAGATTGCGCAAGCGCAGCTGACCTGCGATGACTGGGGTTATCTGAATCAGATGATTGGCTCCAGCGACGGCGCGAAATTCCGTAAATTCGCGCAGGGACTGACGCTCGACCATCTGGTGTATCTGGCGAATCTTCAGCTCGAAAAACTGCACGGGCGGTATTTGTTGCAGCGCAAAACCAGCGATGCGCTGGAATTGCAGGTGGTCGATACCTGGCAGGCGGACGCCGTGCGCGATACCCGCACCTTATCCGGCGGCGAAAGCTTCCTGGTCAGTCTGGCACTGGCGCTGGCGCTGTCTGATCTGGTCAGTGATAAAACCCGCATCGACTCGCTGTTCCTCGACGAAGGTTTCGGCACACTCGACGCCGATACGCTGGACACCGCCCTGGACGCGCTCGACAGCCTGAATGCCTCGGGTAAAACCATCGGCGTGATCAGCCATGTGGAAGCGATGAAAGACCGTATTCCGGTGCAAATCAAAGTGACTAAGGTGAACGGTCTGGGCGTAAGCCGCCTGAGCAATGAGTTTAAAGTCTGACTGATTACCCTGCGGAGCACCTGACTGGTGAATTGCTAGCCATCTGCTCCGCAATGGATCCTGATTGTGAGCAACTGCGCAAAATTCGCACCAGCGCAGTGCGTTCATTGTTCCCAACCCGCTGAATTCCCGCTTATTCCCTCCTGCCGATAAACTGGCACGCCCTGTGCTTAACGTTATGTATACAAGTTGCAGTACAAGTTGCAGCGCCTGCATAACCGTTAAGGGAACCGCCTATGAATAACATCAAACCTGAAGTCGATAAAAAACGCCGCCAGCTGATGAAATGGCTCGCCATCACCGGCGGCGTCTCCACGCTTGGCGGTATGATCCCGACCTCGGTCTTTGCGGCTGATGACGATGAAATCCGCATTGGTTACTGGCCGATTGTCGGCGGTTTACCGTTATATGTGGCGCTGGAACAGGGCTTTTTTAAAGAAGCCGGACTGAATGTGAAAGGCATTAAATTCGCCAGCGCACAGCAAATTGTCGAGGGGATGATCACCGGCAGGATCCACGGGTGCGCTAACGGCACGGCCACGGGTGCGCTGGGTCTGGGGGCGATCACTGCACCGGATTTGTTCAAAATCATCTGCTCGAATCCGTCCAATCACCAGCTGGTTCTGGATGAATTTCTGGTGCCGCTGAACAGCACAGCGAAAGCGATCAGCGACCTGAAAGGTAAGAAGATCGCCTGTGGCCCGGGGATCCAGAACGTGACGATGGCGAAGATCATTCTGGAGAAAAATGGTTTCACTAATCCTTCAGTGATCGAACTGCCGGTCGGGCAGCACGCGCCTGCGCTGGCCGCCGGGCAAATTGACGGCGTGTATACGCTCGAACCGACCGGCACCGTCGGGCGGATGAAAAACCTTTCCCGCACACTGGAAACCGGCGTGATTTCTAAATATGTGCTCGGCAATGCAGACGCGCCCTGGTTCGGCGGCGCAGCGGCGCTGAACTCCAGCTTTATCGCCAGCAAACCGGAAGAAACCAAAAAGTTTATTGCCGCTTATCAGAAAGCGGTGGAATTCATTGCGGCGCATCCTGACAAGGCTCGCGAAAACGTCGCCGGTTACACCAGCATAGAACCGGCGCTGGTGAAAGAGGTGCCGCTGCCGGGCTTTGTGATGTATCCCGATTTAAAAGGCGACAACCTGCAATGGTTCCAGAAATTTTATGACGTCTTTACGGAAAGAAAAATCTTCAGCAAACCGGTGGATGTCGCTTCGCTGATTTATAAAGGATAAGGAGAAACAGGATGACTTCACGCTGGTCTTCAAGGTTACTGCCGCTGGTCGGCCCGGTGCTGCTGTTTTTATTCTGGCAACTGGCCGTCAGCGCAAAATGGCTGAATCCGGTGCTTCTGCCCTCGCCCGTCGAGACAATTGGCTACATGTTCCAGTCATTTTTCGATGCTTCCATGCGCACCGACATCGGCGCAACCCTTTACCGCACGCTGGTGTCTTTCGCTTTTGCCGCGGTGATTGGCGTGCCGCTCGGCGTCATTTTAGGCAGCAATGAAAAGATCTATCGCAGCCTGGAATTTCTGATCGACTTCTTCCGCTCCACGCCGTCATCAGCGCTGATCCCGCTGTTTATGCTGATTTTCGGCATTACCGATGCCAATAAAATTGCCATCGCCGCCTTTGCCGCGGTGCTGGTTATCCTGTTTAACAGCGCGTACGGCGTGATGAATGCCAAGAAAACCCGGCTGATGGCGGCCAGAGTGATGGGGATTTCGCGCTGGCATATTTTCAAAGACATTCTGCTGATGGAAAGCCTGGCGCAAACCTTCGTTGGCCTGCGCACCGGCGTGTCGATTGCGCTGGTGATCGTGATCGTCGCTGAAATGTTTATCGGATCGGAAACCGGCCTCGGCCACCGGATCATCGATGCCCAGCAGGTATTTAACATCAAAGACATGTACGCCTCAATCCTGATCACCGGCGCGCTGGGTTATCTGCTGAATCTGGCTTTTTTGCTGATCGAGAAAAAAACCGTCCACTGGAGTAGCAAAGCATGACGCAACCTCTCTCGCTGAACCCTGATTATAAAGGCCCGCAGTTGCCGCAGTACGCTACGCGCCCGGATACCCATGTGACGATCCGCGGACTGAGCAAGGCATTTGCCGGACAGCCGCTGTATACCGATCTCAACCTCGACTTACCGCGTGGAAAGATCGTGTCGATCTTCGGCCCGAACGGCTGCGGTAAATCGACGCTAATGAACATGATCGCCGGGCTGATCCCGGTGGATAAAGGCGACATTCTGTTCGACGGCAAAACGCTGGCGCAGACCACCATCGGTTATGTGTTTCAGAACTACCGCGACGCGCTGTTTCCGTGGATGAGTGCCCGCGCCAATATCGCGTATCCGCTGATCCGACACGGCATGAGCAAAGCGGACGTCAATGCGCGGGTCGAAGAACTGACGCAGATGTTTGATATCCGCTTCGACCTGAAACGCTATCCGTATGAGCTTTCAGGCGGCCAGCAGCAAACCGTGTGCATCATGCGGGCGCTGGCGACGCGTCCGGAAGTGATGTTCCTCGACGAGCCTTTCTCGGCCCTGGATTTCGAGATGACGCTGTTTATCCGCGATAAATTGCAGGAAGTGCAGCTGGCGACCGGCGTCACCATGCTGATTGTGTCGCATGATCTCGAGGATGCAGTGTTTCTGGCGGATGAGATTTTACTGCTGACACGACGACCGACGCAGATTGCAGAAATTGTGCCGTTTGACCTGCCGCGTCCGCGTGGTTCTGAAATCATGAGCCACCCGGAATTTATCCGCGTGAAGGCGCACACGCTGGACGTGTTTAAACGGGAAATGGCGCTTTAACTGTGAAGTTATGAGATCAGGGGCGCAAACTCTGCCCCCTGAAAATTGATGAAGAACTTATAACGCAAAACGCGATTGCGGCCAAAGCCAGGCGGCACCGCGCACTCCGCTCGAATCACCGTGTACCGCTTTGAGCATCGGCGTTTCACATTCCCCGCCAAATACCCATTGTTTAACCAGCAGCGGAACGGTCTGATACAAACGATCAACATTACTCATGCCGCCACCGAAGACAATCACGTCCGGATCGAGAATATTTACTACGTTTGCCAGCGCCTTAGCCAGACGACGCTCATAGCGACCCAGCGCCAGTTCCGCCGTTTCATCGCCCTGCTCAACCAGCGCAATAATCTCTGCGCCGTTTAAACGCTGACCGGAATGACGGAAGTAGTCTTCTGCAAAACCGGTGCCGGAGACAAATGTTTCGACGCAGCCTGATTTTCCGCAGTAGCACGGGACTTCGCGGGCAAACTGGATTTCCTCCTCATCCTGCCACGGCAGCGGATTGTGGCCCCACTCACCTGCGTTGCCATTGCCGCCCGCGTGCGCCACGCCGTTAAGCGCAATGCCGGAACCGCAGCCGGTGCCGATAATCACGGCGAATACGGTGTGACGGCCTGCGCCTGCACCGTCGGTGGCTTCGGAAACCGCCAGACAATTGGCGTCGTTTGCAATATGCACTTCGCGTTTGAGCAACAGCGCCAGATCCTCATCCAGTTGCTGACCGTTCAGCCAGACCGAATTGGCATTCTTCACTTTGCCGGTAAACGGCGATAACGTGCCGGGGATCCCCAGCCCCACGCTGCCGCGCTGTCCGGTGCCTTTCTCGGCGTCCAGTACCAGCCCTTCAATCGCCTTGAGTGTGCGCTCGTAGTCATTTCTCGGCGTATCGACCCGTTTGCGAAACAGCTCTTTGCCTTCATCCGATAACGCAATGACTTCTATTTTTGTGCCGCCTAAATCAATGCCAATTCGCACGTTTTATTCTCCTTTTTATGTCCTGCAGGGTCAGTTTTTCTGAGTCTGTTCAGTTTAGAAGCCAGTGGCCTCTGTCACCAGAATAAGCTGTTATGCAATGTTACAGGCCACGGCGATTTCTTAACGACGACCGGCGCTCAATTGGTTATCATGCCGCCCTGCATTCATTTATTCAGCGTACCACGAGTGCGCCGGGACAGGGATAACGCCATGTTATGGTTTAAGAATTTGTTGGTTTACCGTTTGAGCCGTGAAGTTTCGTTATCTGCTGACGAAATGGAAAAACAGCTCAGTGCTTTCACCTTTACCCCGTGCGGCAGCCAGGATATGGCGAAAACCGGCTGGGTTTCACCGATGGGTTCTCACGGTGGCGACGCGCTGACTCACGTCAACGGCGGGCAGATCCTGATCTGCGCACGCAAAGAAGAAAAAATTCTGCCTTCTCCGGTTATCAAACAGGAGTTACAGGCCAAAATTGATCAGCTCGAAGGCGAACAGCACCGCAAGCTGAAAAAGACCGAAAAAGATTCCCTGAAAGATGAAGTGCTGCACAGCCTGATGCCGCGCGCATTCAGCCGCTTCAGCCAGACGTTCATGTGGATTGATACCGTTAACGGCCTGATCATGGTCGATGCTGCCAGCGCCAAGAAAGCCGAAGATATGCTGGCGCTGCTGCGTAAAAGCCTCGGTTCGCTGCCGGTGGTGCCGCTGACCATGGAAAGCCCGATCGAGCTGACGCTGACCGAATGGGTACGTTCAGGCGAAACGCCTGCCGGTTTCACCTTACAGGACGAAGCTGAGCTGAAAGCGATTCTGGAAGAAGGCGGCGTGATCCGCTGTAAAAAACAGGCGCTTGTCAGTGACGAAATCGCCACGCATATCGAAAATGGCAAACTGGTCACCAAGCTGGCCGTTGACTGGCAAGAACGTATCGCCGTGGTACTGGCCGACGACGGCAGCATTAAACGCCTGAAATTCAGCGACGTTATTCGTGATCAAAATGAAGACATCGACCGCGAAGATTTCGCCGGACGTTTCGATGCTGATTTCGTGCTGATGACCGGTGAACTGGCGGCGCTGATCCAGAACCTGATCGAAGCATTGGGCGGCGAAGCGCAACGCTAAGACCGGATGCAGAACGTAAAAAAGGCGCTCATGAGCGCCTTTTTGTTTGTACTGTGTCTGTATATTATTTGGTCAGGTATTTACACAAGTACGAAGTCGTTTCGCCGACCTGTAAGTTGAATTCACTTTTACCCGGAATATAGAAAGTTTCGCCTGGCTTAAACACCTGCCAGTCCGGAGATCCCGGGATCAGCACTTTCAGTGAGCCGCTGATGACGGTCATTTCTTCCGGCTTTGCGGTACCGAACGTGTATTCACCGACGGCCATCACGCCAACGCTGGCTGAACCCGTACTTTCGCTGTCGAAACCAATCGACTTCACTTTCCCGTCAAAATACTCATTATTTTTCAACATAGATTGGCCCTTTGCGATAATTTTCAGAGCCTTCATATTAGGGGCAGAAAGCGTCTTCTGTCACTGATTATTACCGCTTTATCTGCACCAGACGACACCGCCCGCAAAGCGGCGTCACTGATTTGATTTTACGGTCACACAGTGCCATTGTGGATAGCTGTTTGCCCCGTCCGTCACATCCTCAGACCACCAGCTCCGCCGCCAGTTTTGCCATCAAGACATTCGATAACACCACCGGAATATTCAGATGCTTTTTCAGCACATCCTCGTGATGCCGGTTAAAGCCGATGCAGTCGAGCACCACCACTTCCGCCCCCTGTTCAGCCAGACGCATCGCGGCTTCCGTCAGGGTCTGGTCATCAGAAAGATACGGGCTGGCGACCGCAAAACACGGCGCTTTGGCTAATTTGCGCCACTTGTTGGCCTGTTCAACCACCTGGGATTCTACCGGTACCACAATGCCTGCGCGGTGCTGGCCGATAATCGAGCTAATCAGTGGCGGGATAATGCGGTCAGGTTCGAGAAGCAGGGCATTATTCGCGTGCAGATGGTTAAACTCGCCGGTACACAGCAGCAGAATGGTCATGCAACCCAGCGCTTCGAGCACATCAATCTTTTCCTGTAAGCCTCGCTCTACGCGCGGCGCGGCAAGCTTTACTTGCGAACCATCCAGCAAACGGGTGACCAGCACCGCGTCGCCTTCGGCAGGCGCATAGCGCTGCTCAATTTGCCCGGTGCTTAACCCGTCCAGTAAGCCAACATGCGTGACTGACCCGGCTGGCAGATGCGCCATCAGCAGCGGCATAATATCGCTGCGTGGCGCCTGTCCGATGGTTAACGTTGCAAAGGATGTCATCATGGTGTTACTTCCGGTTTTGCAGGTGGCGCAAGCTTCCGTACAGCGACAACAGGAGTTGATATTCATCGGCATCAAAGAACTGACAGGTGCCGCGGCCAAACTCTTTCGCGACTTCAACGGCGAACTTCGCCGCCAGTGCGATATCCACTTCATGACTTGCGCCGGTGCCACAACCGGGCACCACAGATTCCGCTGTAATCGCCACACCGACAACCGGAACGCTGGTCGCCGTTGACGGTTGCAGAATGCTGTTCAGGTGATGCACACCATTGCCGTAAGGCGTGATGTCCTGCGTGGTGATCGGGAAAGTGACTGCCGGTTTGCCGCTGGTCATTTCCATGATGCGCAGTAAATCTTCGGAAACACGCAGGATGTACCCCTCTTTCACCGTCGGCGAAATCGCGAATCCCTTGTGATTGATAATGCGGTTGCCTTTGGTGGTGTCGATAGAAAGTATCGCGTCCACGCCTTCAACCACTTCGTTATCATTCATGGTCACGTCATCAATCGGCGAATCCATAAAATCAACCGGATCGTGCGGACGGGTCGGCGCGTTCGGGCAAATGTGCGTCGTGATAATCACATCGCCTTCCAGCACATCGCCCTTGCGCTGCATGTCGGCCAGCTTCAGTGCGCTGGTGACGGCGGCAATGGCGCCGTCGGCATCGGATACCAGCCCGATACGCGTCGGACGCGCACCGATGCCGCCCAGACGACCAATAATTCCGAGCGTGGGCGCAGTGCCGCCGCTGCTCTTACCTTTGCTGCCCGGCACGGTGATGCGGACAAAATCGGTACCGCCTTTCGGGCCCTCCGCACGGTGTGTACTGGCGGTGATCCCCGGATAACGGGCGAATAAGTCCACAATGTCCTGGCCGCTGACATGTGCACTGTCAATCAGTTCGAATACGGTTAATGTCTGTTGCAAACTCATCACAAAATCCTCTTAAAACCCCGCAACCGGCGCATAAGGCGCAGTGGCAAAACGGTCGCGGGCGCTGTTCATCGTGGAACAGTCGGTGTGTCGTGCTGGCTGATTAAGCCCTGGTGTTGGTGCGGTACTCACTACTTTTTGGTGCTGAAAACCGAGGTGAAAAAGCTGTAAAGTGCGTCACCGGCAATAAATCCTGCCGCCAGCACTTCCATTGGCGTACGCCCTTTTTCACCCCAGATTCGAATAATGATAATGCGCAGCACGATGCCGCAGACGACTGCCCAACCGGCCATCACGCTGTTGATCAGCAAACCGGTGGCGAGCAGTACGCCGAGCTGGCGTTTCGGGCCGCCAATCAGCTGTATTAATGCGCCCGGAATGGCCCAGATCAGCAAACTGTGCGCAATCCCAGGCTGTGCGCCGGCCTGAATGGTTTTGGCATAAACCCGCGCAACTGGCGGCACTAAATCCTGCGCGAAATAGCCGTAATGGGCGTACCAGACCACAGGAATGGCGATAATAAAGGCCAGCAACGCGGCGAATAACTGGATGCGGCGGCCATAAAGTTCAGCCTGCAAATCTTTGCCATAGCCGCGCAGAATGAATCCGGCTTTCAGGTCGAAGCCCATATCGGCGAACGCCGGACCGGTAGCAGCGGTAAAGCCGGTCAGCACGCACAGCGCCAGTGGCGGGAAGCCAATCAGGATGCCGATAATCAACGTGATCAGCGCCACGGCAAAGGCCGGGAACCAGCCAGAATGCATCGCGGCAATTCCGACAATCAGCTCATGGAAGAATGCGGCAAAGGCGGCATAAATCACGAAGGCAATCAGCATGCTGACTGACATTTCGCTGTACAACCCGCTCCCCAGCGCCAGCAGTGCGGCAATGGCGATATAACCGAATGCGCCCAGCCCGAGTGCTTTGCGCACTTCTTTCGCTGGTTGGGTAAAAGTGGTTTTGGCGTCGGCGTTTTTAGCACGCACCACCTGAATCACCTGCAGCAGCGACACCAGCCCGGCGCCGACCATCATGCCGTGCGGAATATACATCGCATTAAGATCTAAACCGGCAAGCGGCTGGGCATAAGCGCGGATAAGCAAACCGATGCCAAACATGCTCAGCGCCCAGATATTGCCGATAAACGCCGTGCCGAACGCCGCCATAGGAATCTTAAGCATCGCGCCCGCCAGCCCGACCACCACACCGGCGACCAGCAACCACGCCTGGCGCCCGCCGTTATCACCGGCTTTGATGGCTTCAGCGGCAGCGACGCCCGGTGGCCACGCATTACTGGCCGGGAACACTTTGGTATCAAACAGACGATAAAGCAGGTAGGCATCGAGCAACATCGCCACCGCTACGCCGGTAAACATCGGCATAATCAGTTGCGGCTGGCCCATGACATAAGGGATGGCGATCGGCATCAGCAGGCTGTTTGCCGCACCAAAGGTCGCGGAAGAAATCACAGTTTGCGCCAGATTCTGCGTGTGAACAGAACGGTAGCGCTGAAAAGCCTGCATCGGGATGCGCGCCAGTAACATGGCAAACAGCGCACCGATAATCGACGTGTTGGGCGTCACGCCCAATGTGGTAATCAGCTGAACTCCGATGATTGCGCCCAAAACAGACAGCAGGATCATCACGATGAGAGTGCCAATATCCTTTAGCGGATTTTCCTTATTATTTTTAGCAGGTTGATCTGACATAAGGCCCCTGGTGTTGGCAAATATAGAAAACTGCGATTTTCCGGGTCCGTTATTAGTCATTACTTTCGCGGTTAATTACCGCTCTGGTAAATGCCAATACTCATCACCCAATTTTTCGGCGAGTTGCCGGGTTACGGCAATCAGCCCTTCCCTGATCCCTTCCGGAATTTCTTTTCCCTGCGCGGGGGAAGGAAAAGATAAACACAACCCCACGAGTTCATTGCGATGCTTATTAAAAATACTGGTCGCTAACGTACTTATTCCCAACAGCGTTTCATTGTTGGCAAAAGACACGCCGGTCAGTCGCACTTCAGCCAGGCGAGATAACAAAACGTCCAGACTTTTCGGTGCATTCACAGAATGCGCTTCGTAATGGCCGCTAAAACGCTGACGGACCTCTTCATCGGAATAACGCGATAAAATGGCCCGGCCAATCGCCGTTTCATGCGCGGGCAAAAGGCTTCCTGCCGGAGTGACCACTTGCAAATAGGTTCTGCCGGGGAACATACGCATCACCATAATGTCACGCCCTTCCAGCATCGAGATGTAACCGGTACATTGCGTAAGCTGACTGAGTTGCGTCATATAAGGCGACGCCAAATCCACCAGCGGCGCCGATAAATAATGGCTTGAGACGGCCAGTAATAACTTTCCAATCTGATAAAGACGGCTGTCCGGATCACGCTCCAGCAACCCTTGCGTTTCCATGGTCATTAGCAAACGCGATACCGTGCTTTTAGGTAATTTTAAATTTTCGACGACATCACTGAATGACAAACCGGGATGTCCCTGTCGGACCCCCTTTTTGGAAAATAACTTCAGCACTGCTGCTGCATTTTCTAAAGTAGTCATAAGGAGGCAGTTCCGGTATATGGAACAGGGTTCCTGTTAAGTTAAATAAAAACTAAAGCTGATACGTGTCAGCGTCAAGCCGTTTATTTTTCACGCACAAGAAGACAGATAAATGAATATGCTTAAAGAAATTCCTAAAGCCATTCAATTCACAGAAAGAGAGGTTGAATGCCGAGTAATAATGAGGTGACGGACGTAAAACTCAGCAGATAATTTTGATTAAATATTGCGCAAAATATAGAGTGCAATAGAGGCTTCAACAAGAATGATCGTCACTGACCATATCGCGGGCATCGCTTTCGCATGCTGGCTGAAGAAGTGTTTCAGGGATTTCATCATGGGTTCCGTTGCAGAAGTGGACGTAAAAATTAATAACCTGAGTGATTACTTTACGCCTGCACATCACTGCGTACAATACTTAAACACCCGTGACATTCATCACAAAAATGGCCCGTTTAATTTACACCTTCCGCCACTTCAGGATTTTGGGGCATAAAAAAACGAGCCACATGGGCTCGTCTTCAGAGAGGGTGACAGAGGATTTAACGCGCGACCGGCAGTGCCAGCGCATCGAGTATTGCATTCACCACACCCGCAGGATCCAGCGTTCCGTCCACCACATGATGCGCAGCCTGCTGATAAAGGGCTTCGCGCTCATTCAGGACTTCCATCATTTCTTCGGTAATCGGTTTACCCGTCAGCGTAGGTCGCTGATCTTCCAGCGGGGCATCTTCCAGACGGTTAGCCAGTGTTGAAGCCGGCGAACGCAGATAGATAACCGTTCCGGCATCACGCATGAAATCGCGGTTTTCCTGCGCCAGCACCACGCCGCCACCGGTCGCAATCACCGTGAAGGGCGCGCAAATCGCTTTCAGCGTCTCAGTCTCACGGCGGCGGAAACCTTCCCAGCCTTCACGCTCAACGATGTCCGCCACGCTCAGGCCAGAGGTGCGTAGCAATGTCAGATCGGTGTCGACAAATTTATAGCCCAGTGCTTTCGCCAGAGCGCTGCCGACCGTCGTCTTACCCGCACCGCGCGCGCCTACCATGAAAATGGGTTGTGTCATTACCGCTATCCTTTATTCCCCGGGAGCCGTTAGCCCGCCTGATGAAAATCCATCATCAATATGAAGTGTAAACATCAAAAGTGGTCATTGTACTGGCCTGAAAATGTACTCGCCAGATAGTACAACAAAAAAGCCTCACTGGCAGATTTTTATCACCTGCCGGTGAAGCTTCTGTAGCGTTTTATTTACGCTATGGTGCTCATCATACTGAAAAATCCTTGTTCCGCAAAGGCCTGCGGGCAGCTTTGCGACCCAGCTTCCATAAGTAACTGTATCAGCGAGGTTTACAGATATACACCAGCGCCGGGGGAAAATTCTTCACCACACGAATTTTTTTCCAGGTGAAGTAGCGTGACAGTAATTTCTCTGAGAGATGGCTGTATTGGAACAAAACAAGTACCCCGTCCTTTTCTTTCAACTGCTGGCGGGTGGCCTGCAAAATCCGGATGCTGGTTCGCACTGGCATCGACAGCAGCGGTAAACAAGAGAATACAGCGTCGTACTGCGTACTCATATGCTCAGCTGAATGCGCCATCACCTGCAAACGGGGATCATCCATCTGGTTTAGCTTGCGGACAAACGCAGGCTGAATTTCAAATGCCTCGAGTTTCGCGTCAGCACGCATCCGGCTGAGAATGCGGCGGGTCAGCACCCCGTCGGCTGCGCCCAGTTCAGCTATCTCCAGCGACGTCGCCCAGTCAATCTGGCTAAGCATCGCATGGCACAACCACGGGGATGACGGCATCAGCGTCCCCATCGTTCTTGGTGAAGTAATAAAATTCTGTAAATAGAAAAATTGGTTCTGAATCGAGACCCCAGTGTTCTTGATTGTCATTCTTGCGGCATTCAGCATATTAACTCCTCCTGAGGACATAGACCCTTATATAACGCAAAAATTCTTAAGAAATGATTAATAAGAGAAATTATTATCAAAAAGAAGAGGATAAATTAAAACACATGGGATGATTCTCAAAAGAGGCTATAAATGATGGTAATAAAAAGGCCAATGTCAGATGACATTGGCCTTCTCGCTACAGGAAATAACGTTAATCAAATTTTATAAAAAAGGCTTTCTATAAAAGCTGAGTTTATTTATACAACTCAACGCTTGCACGGTTCAGGCTTGAATCGCCCGGCGTACCCTGGCCGATGACACGGTAGTGTGTTGCACCTTTGTCGCTGGCGACCTGGTTCAGCTGGTCACGCATGCTGCCCGGGACGGTATTAGGTGCGCTCACTGAAACAACACCCAGGGACTGGAAATTACCACTTTGCGCCTGCATTTCTGAAATTGGCGTAGCAGCAAGAGCAGAGAATGAAGCAACGGTAATAGCAACAGCTGTGATTGCAGGTAAGAGTTTCATAATACGCACCTTTCTTTCGTTAGTTTAGTTAATTAATGGAGCGGAAGTTATCCGTTGAGTTAATTATCTGCGAAGCAATGAAAGGCGACGTAATCGAACGTAAAGAAATTTAACCTTTGTGGTAAAAATGAGGAGAGAATGCAAAGAAATATTTCTGCCGGTATAACTGCTGGAAAAATGAGGATATTTAATGGAGGAACTATGGAGAGATTTCAAAGTTATTTAAGAACGGGACAACATTCGCACAAATCGACGCCGCTATGCAATCACTGATATGATTATTTTTTATGAATTTTCTGTTGCTGTGATCTGATGCAAGGTCAGAACAGCAGAGTTCAGGCTCCGCGCGTGCGGAAAGCCTTTGCACAATGAAAAAGGGAGTGTTTATGGCGGGTGGAAGTCTTCTGGCATTGATCGATGATATTGCATCGATTCTTGATGATGTCGCGGCGATGAGTAAAGTCGCCGCAAAAAAAACAGCCAGCGTGTTGGGGGACGATCTGGCGCTGAACGCACAGCAGGTTACCGGAGTAAAAGCCGACCGGGAATTACCGATCGTCTGGGCTGTCGCAAAAGGTTCCATGATTAATAAAGCGATTCTGGTTCCTCTGGCGTTACTGATCAGCGCCTTTATTCCCTGGGCGATAACACCTTTACTGATGATTGGCGGCGCCTATCTGTGTTACGAGGGTTTCGAAAAAGTCGCCCACAAATTCATGCCCGGTGACCATCACGAAAAAGAAAAACCGGCGTCGGCTGAGGTAAAAAATGAAGCCGATGCTAAAAAGCAGGAAAAAGAAAAGGTCAAAGGTGCCGTTCGCACTGACTTTATTCTCTCTGCTGAAATCATTGTGATCTCACTGGGGATTGTGTCATCAGCACCTTTCCTTAATCAGGTTACTGTGATGGTGCTGATTGCCGTGGCAATGACTATCGGTGTGTATGGCCTGGTCGGGGCGATTGTGAAAATTGACGACGCCGGTTTGTACCTGAGCAAGCTGAACGGCGAAAGCGGCATGATGAATGCTGTACGCGCCTTCGGACGCGGCATTGTGAATCTCGCGCCCTGGCTGATGAAGATACTGTCGGTTGTTGGCACTATCGCGATGTTCCTGGTCGGCGGCAGCATTATCAGCCATGGTTTACCGTTCATGCACAGCCTGATTGAACCGCTGACACACGGCCATGAGAGTTGGGTTAATACGCTGATTACCGGCGCGACAGATTTGGTCGTTGGTCTGGTGGTGGGTGCCGCGGTACTGGCGCTGGTACTGCTGGGCAAGAAAATGTTTGGTAAGAAGTAAGAAGACAACTTCACGCCCTCCGTTCACCGGAGGGCGCATCACGCCGCAATTCTTTAGTTTTTCGACGCGACCAGCATCATAATATCGCTGGTAAATGAGCCGTCAGTTTGGATCTCAAAGTGTTTTATCACATCCTCGGACATCACTTTTTGCAGCTCTCGGATAGCGACGGCGAAATGTTCCGGCGTGCGCATACGCGCTATCCAGCTGGTGAATTCCAGCGGCAGGCGGTCGGTGGTGACTTCGCGGGCAATCAGACCGGCTTCTGAAGCCATGTTCAGCCATTCACCTGAGGAATAGTTGCGGACATGAGAAGTATCGCGCAGCACTTCAATCGTTTGCAGATAAATATCCAGCAACGGGTGCCCCGGCGATACCACATCCATCATGATGAACTTTCCGCCCGGTTTCAGCACACGCGCCACTTCACGCAGCGCCTGCCCGACATCATGCCAGTGGTGTGCCGAATAACGGCTGATAATGATATCCGCGCTGCTGTTGTCAAACGGCAGTGACTCCGCAACGCCCTGCTGTACCGTAATGTTATTCAGCTCTTTATCTTTTGCCGCCTGCGCCACGACGTCCAGCATCTGCGCCGACAAATCGTAGGCAACCACATTTTTAACGACCCGTGCAGCCACAAAACTGGCGTGCCCCGCGCCACATCCCAGATCAATCACATGCGCATCCGGAAAAGGTGCCAGCAGCGTCGCCAGACGTTGCAGATCCGCGCCCTGTGAGTGAACGGCACTGGTCAGATAATCTTTTGCCTGCGAGCCAAACTGCTTATCAACGGCCTGAGTATGGGTGTTATTCATGTTCATCATTGCTCCTGTCTGTCTTGTTTTTTTATTGATTTATTAGGGAAGAACGCGGTTTCAAATGACCTCAAAATCACTATAGGCATTGTTTTATACGGGTACAATATGAGCATTTATACTGGTATAAGTAGGTTCCTGTCTAAGAGCTCAAGTTTGAGAGGATGTCATGATTGATATCGCAGAGTCGCTCAGTGGCCCCAGGGCGCTGGGAACCTTTTTACGCACACACCGCGAACGGGTGACGCCGGAAATGGTGGGTTTACCAGGCTCACCCCGTCGCAGAACCAGCGGGCTGAGGCGTGAGGAGCTGGCACAAATCAGCGGTATCAGCGCAACCTGGTATACGTGGATTGAACAGGGACGCGATGTGTCGATTTCAGCCGCCACGCTTGACCGGCTGGCGAAATCGCTGCGTATGGAGCCTGCCGCACGCGAGTATTTATTCAGCCTCGCATCGGTGAAAGACCCTGAAGCGTTGCCGTCTTCCGCCGCGCCGGACGCCGGTCTGAAAGATTACGTCAATCAGCTGACCTGCCCCGGTTATCTGCTCGACAGTTGCTGGAATGTGCTGGCGTGGAATCCGCAGGCGGGTGTGCTCTTCAGCGGCTGGCTGGGCGTGGATGAAAATCCTAATTTGCTGGATTTTATGTTTCTGCATCCGCTGGCGCGCCAGCTGGTGACAAACTGGCCGGAGCGCGCCAAGCGCGTGGTGGCAGAATTTCGGGCTGAAACCAGCCATTACCCTCATTCCGAAGCGGTCCGCCAGGCGGTGCAGCGGTTACGGGAACGCAGCGCCGAATTCAGCCAGTGGTGGACACAACAGGAAGTGCTGGCTCGCGAAGGTGGCGAGCGGCGCTTTAACCATCCGCTGAGCGGTGAAATTCGCTACCGGCAGCAGACATTTTTTCCGGCGGGATATGCCGAATGCAAGCTGGTGATGTTGCTGCCGGAAGAGTAAAGCGTTTAGCAGACAGCCTGCTGTTTTTCTGGCTTATTTTTTCTGACTTAACCGGCATTTTCGCCAATTGACAGACGGATACATGATATGTGAGGCTGACTTATTGGTCTCCTCAATAACAGGATAACGCCCATGCTGACACGCCAGATTTATCAGGATGAAGAAATAGAAATCCGCGTTGCTACGGAGCTGGAAGCCATCACCCACTTTGCCGCCGTTCAGGCCTCGGTGGCTGAAATTGGTGCCTGGGAAAGCTGGTGTACCGATAAATATTCCCCTGATGACAGCCGCAAATATCTCACCGACAGTGAGCAAAAGCGTCATCGCGGGGCAGAATTCAATTTCTGTGTTTTTGAACGCTCCGGCGGAAATCTGATTGGCAGCGTGGGCATCAACCGCATCGTTCAGGAATATAAGTTTTCCAATCTTGGGTATTGGATCCGCACCGGTTATACCGGCCGGGGACTGGCAACGCTGGCGGTCAGAGCCGCAGCGCGTTTTGCGTTTACCGAACTGGAGCTGACCCGTCTGGAAATCGTCGTGATGGACGGCAATGAGAGCAGCCGCAGGGTGGCAGAAAAAGCGGGCGCGACGTCCGAAGGTCTGCACCGCAACCGGCTTTATTATCACGGTCAGCCGCGTGACGCCTGGATGTATTCATTGATCCCGGGCGATCTCTGAGGCTGGTTTCACAAAAAAGATAAGGCAACAGAACATGACTTTTTCTACCCATACCGTTTCTACACAATGGCTGGCAAAAAATCTGAACTCACCGGATGTCGTCATTATCGATTGTCGTAAATCCAAACCGGGCATTACGCCGCCGGTGGATTTTCATGGCAAATATCTTGAAGCGCACATTCCCAACGCAATTTATGTGGAAGTCGACAGCATTTCTGACTGCACCACCGGTCTGCCGCATATGATGCCGACCGCAGAGGAATTCGCTGCCTCGATGAGCCGTTTGGGCGTCGCGGATACGCAAACCATCGTGCTGTATGATGAGGGCGATCTGTTCTCCGCGCCCCGCGTGTGGTGGATGCTGACCAGCTTCGGCGCGAAAAGCGTACGCGTGCTGGATGGCGGCCTCAATGCGTGGATTGCTGAAGGGAAACCCACACAAAGCGGCGAGCACATCCGCGTCCCGACCACCTTTAACGCTAAACTGGTGCGTCCGGTCGTCGTCAGTGCGGATCAGGTAAAAGACGCGCTCGGCAAGGTACAGATTATCGACGCCCGTTCTCTGGCGCGTTTTAAAGCCGAAGCGCCGGAACCGCGTCCGGGCCTGCATGGCGGCCATATTCCGGGCAGCCTCAGCGTTCCGTTTACCGAGCTGACACAAGACGGGCATCTGAAATCGCCATCTGAGCTGAAAGCGACGTTCGAACGGCTGGGCGTTGATCTGAATAAACCGGTGATCACCAGTTGTGGTTCCGGTGTGACCGCAGCGGCGCTGGCGTTCGGACTGGATTCTCTGGGTGTTAAAGATGTGCAGCTTTACGACGGTTCATGGGCTGAATGGGGCGATGTGAACGAAGATTTCCCTATCGAAACGCACTGATTTATCGCTACTCAGAAATTATTACCGGGCGCTCAGGCCCGGTTTTTTTATGCAATATTTCAGAGCGTTATGACGTTGTCAGTTCGCGGACGCCAAACTCCTGAGCAATATTTTTCATCAATGTAATCACGCTATAGGCCTGACGCGGCACTTCACTGAACTCTTCAATCAGCAACGGTTTAGCGACCGGTTCATGCGCGATTTCATGCAATGCCTGACGCAAAATAGACAGATGTTCCGGAGACGTTTGTGACGAAGTGATCAGCGGTAAACCCGGCACGGCCGCCGTCTGGCCAATAATCACCAGACCGCTGAGCGCTGACGGCTCGTGGCGGTGCAACAGCGCCAGCGTCACGCAGTCGATCGCCGCCAGATCTGCCCGGTTTTGCTGAACATAATGCAGGGATTCACGATGGCTGCCGGTTGCTGTGGCCTGAGAGAAAAATTTTCCGGCCTGCGCCAGGGGTGCCACCAGCGCCCGCAGGCTGTTGTATCCGGACTGAGAATCGGTGCTGTTGAACGCCAGCCGCCGGTGACGAAAATCAGGCAAATGCAGTTTTGCATCGTCATCACGCGCCAGCAAAAAACTGCGGTATCGATAGCCGTCGCAGCCCGGCGCGCGGTAACTGAAAGTGCCGACCAATTGAACATCCGGCAGGCTTTCTACCAGCGGAAAACCACAGGTCTGACTGAGCAGCAGATCCGGCTGCTGCCAGTGAGTGAATAAATCCTGCGGCCAGCTCAGCGATTGCGGTGTGGCAATCAGACCTGCGCGCTTCAGTTTTTCCCGCAGAACACCGGCAAAAGCTTCCACGTCTGGTACAGAAACAGCATACATCGGTAAAGACATCAGCATCATCCGGCCACTCCGTCAGGGGGTTTCCTGCTGATAATCATAGTCGCTGCGCGCGGTTTGCACCGGCTCACCAGTGCTGGCAAACGGATGCGCTTCTACACAAACCGGTTTCTGCGAGTGTTGCCTGAACCACTGCCGGTAACCTTTCACCACAAACCCCTCGCTGCGCGCAATATAAGCTTCGCGTTCAGCAAAATACACCTGACGCAGTGCGAACCACGGCACGCCGGGCAAATCGTGATGTACCAGATGATAATTGAGATTAAGGAACAGCAGCCGCCAGATAAAACCGGCCTCATTAAGGGTTGAGCGTGCCTGTGGCGAATGTTCGGCGCGATGTTCATAAAAAGAACGGACTTTAGTCAGGCTCAGCGCCGGATAGCTCACCGCCAGAATGAAATACCCGGCAGACAGGCCGTGCAGCGACATCCAGTACAACAAACCTGTCAGCAAAACCCCGTGGAAACCCCACATGCCGACCGTGCGCCAGTCACCGCGCAATAACGCTGTCAGCGCACCGGTCAGCGTGGCGGAAATATCCAGCAGTGGCCCGATCAGCATCCGTCCCGGCAGTGTGTTACGCAGACGAACAACAGCTTTCATCAGCGGCGACAAGCTTTCCCAGCTGGCGCGGCTGAAATAATACGCCTCGGGGTCATCGCCCGGCAGCGTCAGATGTTCATTGCGATGATGCTGTAAATGCGTGTCGCGGTATAAACCATAGGGATACCAGACCGCCAGCGGCAGCGTGCCGAGCAGCTGATTCAGCCAGGGTTTACGGGTCGGGTGCCCGTGAATGAGTTCGTGTTGCAGCGACATATACCAGGCCGTGAACCAGATAAGCGCAGGCGTGGCAATCCACGGACCGAGATCTTCCCAGAAATAGACCAGCGCAAACCAGCCGCTGTAAACCGTGGCGATCAGTGTCCAGGTGGGGATTTCCAACCGCCACCAGAAACGGGCGGAGCGGGAAGCAATCTCTGCCCGCTGACGGGCGCTAAGGTAAAACGAAGAGGACGCCATAATGTGCCAGAGTGAGGAAACTTTGGCACATTATCTGGCTGAGGAAAGCCGCCGCTAACTAACTTAAAACGCTATCTATTGCCAGTTAGCGGCTTAAGGCATCAGCCCTGTAAATCCTTTTGCACGGCCTGATTAAATTGCTCCATCGGGCAGAAACCTTGCTTATCAACGGTACAACCTTCGATTTGCAGCGTGACGCGTTCAGGTGGATTTTTCAGGCTCAGCGCTACATTGTTGCGCAGCTGACGGGCGGTCGGATATACATACTCGATTTTCATCAGGTCTTTATCGGTCTTTTTATCGTGCCAGCGCTGGAAGACTACTGTCCCGTTGATTGGCGTACGTTCGTACTGCCCCGGCAGCTGGTAATCCTGGGTTTTCAGTGCCGCAAGCAGTGACGCGATATTGGAATCATGCCCGACCAGCACCGCCAGTTTTGCCTGCTGCGCCGCTTTCTGATCGGCGGTCGTTGCCAGTTTCGGATCCAGCACACCGGAAATAAAGGTCAGCAACGGTTTAGCCGCGTTGGCAGCAATCGCCGGCGAGCCGAACAGCGTTTCGTGATAAAGATTTTTGATATCCTCCAGTTTCTTCCACTGCTCCGGCGTCGTTATTTTCCCCCACGCCACGTCTTTCATCGGGTAACCTTCGTAGTATTGCAGCATAAACGCATCCGCCGCACCGGTCGCCATACGCAGCGGCCCCGTAATACCCGGTTCTTTACCCTGCGTCAGCACGACTTCTGATGGCTGCGAAGCCAGATCGCACTGCTGTTTTTCTTTGCAGATTTTACTGTTTTTATAATCGAGGATACTTTCCAGCAGCTGGTAGTTTGGCTTGAGGCGCTGATTCAGCCCTGCCAGACCGCCATCCCCGGCATGCTGGTTAACCGAATTCAGCGCGTTGGTTTTGAAAGTATCGTTCACATCAGCGGTGATAATCGGATTGAACACCGGATCCATTTTGCCGATTTCTACGCGATTAATAACTGAAACGTCGCAGCCCGGGAAAGCACCGGTGGAGAAATGTTTTGCAGTATCAATGGTGCGCGGCAAGCTGTTGGCATAAGTAAAGACCTGCGCACTTTCCGGGCAGCCGGTTGCAGGCAGCAATTTATCTTTTGCCAGCCATGCGCGGAAGTACTGGCCCATATGTTCAGAATTCTGACCACCTTTCGGCGTCAGCAACCCACCTTCAGTTTTCCACACCGGCCAGGTGTGCGTCGTGGATTCGGCGAGCACGTCACCGTAATTGACCAGCGGCGCACGGATACCGTGACGGCTGAGCACCAGGACTTGCTGGAGTTCTAAATTATCAGACTGAGCCGCCTGAGCGGCAGGAAGCGAGAGGGGTAAAACGCAGGCAAGTGCAGATAACGCAAGATAACGGGATGCTTTTTTCACGAATGATCCTCTTGATGAAGTGTTTTACAGATTCCCTGAAAACAAAAAATCACCGCAGAACCCAACAGATTGATTCTTGCGGTGAATTTTTAGCATAGTGGAATATTCATCAAAATTGGGGGATCAGGTTCACAACCTGTGCCCGGACTTTGTTCAGTCACAAAACTCATTCATAAAGAAAGCGCTTCAGAACTGATACCGCAGCCAGGCAAAGAAAACGTTGCCGTTATTGTAGGTTCCCGGAATATACGTCGCCTGAAAGGTCAGTTTGTTATAGCCGATGGAAGCCAGCGGTAACACGATCGGAATAGGAATATAGTTATAGTCGTCACGCGCCGTCACCGCCGCGGTATAACCTAAACCTAACCGAAAGTTTTTATCTTCTGCAGGTGTCCATATTTTTTCCCAGCCATAACCGCCGATCGGTTCCCATTTATTATGGGAGTCTTTAAACGCCATAAAATAAATGCCGTTCCAGTTGCCTTTTTCATCATAACGGGAAATACCATAACCCCCGCCCCACGGACGTTCATTATAACGATCGGTTTTCTCTTTATCGTATGTCAGACGGTTATGCCAGGTGATCACCGGCAGATACAGATCCTGTGAATCAGAATCATTCCATGTCGTTGAGACTTTATCGGTAAAGTCTGACCACACGTTCGCAGCCAGCGATTTATACTGGATGGTATCCGGATCGCTGACCGGATTAATGCCGCTGTTATTTGCCCACACGGATGAGCTCATACCCAGCGTTAGTATCATACCTGCACAACCGATTACTTTCTTGATCATCATATCTGTAATAGCTCCCTGCGTCAGGAGAGTATCATAGACAAATAATGTCTTTATAAACTAAACAAAGAAGTAACAAAAAACGTCTGTTTATTCAATTTCATGAATTTAAAGTCTTTCCGTAATTCATTATAGGAATTATCCCTAAAATAGGTAGGGTCTGTTTAGGCAATTAATTTACTTAAAAAACTCACCAATAAGAATAAACCGAAAAACATAACGGGGATTTTCTTAATACTTTCCCCTCACCTTACTCAGACGATTAAAACTGAAAACGGAACCAGCCGAACAGGACGTTCCCTTTGCTGTTGGTTCCCGGCACGTAGGTTGTCTGGAATGTCAGCCTTGAATAGCCTGCTGATACCAGCGGCAGCACCATGGGAAAAGGAATGTAATCATAATTGTCACGGGCTGAAACGGCGGTAATGTACCCTGCCCCTAAGCGGAATTCTTTATCATCAAGCGGCTGCCATATCTTTTCATAAGCGTAACCGGCAACAGGCTCCCATTTATTAAAGGAATCTTTAAAGGCCATCGCATAAATGCCGTGCCAGTTTCCTTTCTCATCATAACGCGAAATACCGTAACCTCCGCCCCACGGATGTTCGTTATATCCTTCGATTTGTTTTTTGCTGTGTGTATGCCGGTTATGACGAGTTAATACAGGAAGAAAGAGATCTTGCTGCTGTGGTGCATCCCACGTTTCAGCAATATTATTTTTGAATGAAGCCCATAAGCCTTCATTATTTTCCTGCGGGGAAACATTCTCTACCGTGGAATTACCAGGATGATCCTGTGCCTGCACATTAAGGGATATTAATAATGAAAGCATAAAAATTGGGCAAGCGAGTGCTGCACGAATATTCGCGAAAATGATATTTTTCATTGGCGTATAAGCCCTGTTGAGTTGACCTGGGCATTATATGACGATGATTACATATAAATAGTTAATGATAAATTAAGCAACAATCAATTCAATGAATATTAAATGATATAACTATTGAAAAACAGAGAGTTAGCGTTACTTTAGTTGTGGTAAGTCAGACAAAAAAATCCGCAGGCTTTCGCACTGCGGATTTTTATTACTGGAGCTTATTTAGCATCAGCCAAGCTGTTTACGCGCATTACGGAACATGCGCATCCACGGGCTGTCTTCACCCCACTCTTCCGGATGCCAGGAGTTACTGACGGTACGGAAAACACGCTCAGGGTGCGGCATCATCACAGTAACGCGACCTGACAGGTTGGTCACCGCGGTGATCCCGTTCGGGGAACCGTTCGGGTTCGCAGGATACGCTTCGGTTGCCTGACCGTTATTATCCACAAAGCGCAGCGCCACCAGATTGCTGTGCTCGATTTGTGCCAGATGCGCAGCGTCACGCACTTCCACATGGCCTTCGCCGTGGGAAACCGCGATTGGCATACGTGAACCGGCCATCCCCTGCATGAACATCGACGGGCTGGCAGTCACTTCAACCAGGCTGAAACGCGCTTCAAAGCGGTCAGACAGGTTGCGCACGAAGCGTGGCCAATGTTCTGCGCCGGGGATCAGCTCTTTCAGGTTCGACATCATCTGACAGCCGTTACATACACCCAGCGCCAGCGTTTGCGGGCGGTGGAAGAATTCTTCGAACTCTTCACGCACGCGGTCGTTGAACAGCACTGACTTCGCCCAGCCTTCACCCGCGCCCAGCACATCACCGTATGAGAATCCGCCGCACGCCACCAGCGTATGGAAATCCTGCAAATCACGGCGACCCGCCAGCAAATCACTCATGTGGACATCAACCGCATCAAAACCGGCACGATGGAAGGCAGCTGCCATTTCAACGTGGGAGTTCACACCCTGCTCGCGCAGCACGGCAACTTTCGGACGCGCGCCCTTCGCGATGTAAGGTGCAGCCACGTCTTCGTCAGGGGCAAAGTTCAGTTTGACGTTCAGGCCCGGATCCAGATCGTTGGTTTTCGCCTGATGTTCCTGATCGGCACATTCAGGGTTGTCGCGCAAACGCTGCATCTGCCAGGTCGTTTCAGCCCACCAGGTACGCAGCGTGGTGCGGCTTTCGCTGTACACCGGCTTGTCACCCGAAGAAATGATGAAGCGGTCACCGGTTTCGACGCTGCCGAGGTAATGCGTGCAGTCTGCCAGACCAAAATCAGCCAGCGTTTTCTCAACCGCTTCACGGTCAGACGTACGCACCTGGATCACCGCGCCCAGTTCTTCGTTAAACAATGCCGCCAGCGAATCAGTGCCCAGCGCCGCGATATCTGCGGTCAGACCGCAATGTCCCGCGAAGGCCATTTCAGCCAACGTCACCAGCAGACCACCGTCGGAACGGTCGTGATAAGCCAGTAATTTCTGCTCAGACACCAGCACCTGCATGGCGTTGAAGAAACCACCCAGTTGCTCTGCACTGCGCACATCCGCTGGCGTATTGCCGAGCTGACGGTAAACCTGTGCCAGCGCCGTCGCGCCCAGTGCGTTATGACCGGCACCTAAATCGACCAGCAGCAACGCAGTGTCACCTTTATCGGTACGCAGTTGCGGCGTCACGGTGTGGCGCACGTCTTCGACGCGGGCAAACGCGGTGATCACCAGTGACAGCGGTGACGTCATCTCGCGTTGTTCATTACCTTCCTGCCAGCGGGTTTTCATCGACATTGAATCTTTGCCCACCGGAATGGTGATACCCAGCGCCGGACAAAGTTCTTCACCCACCGCTTTTACTGCGGCGTACAGACCCGCATCTTCGCCCGGGTGACCGGCCGCAGACATCCAGTTAGCAGAAAGCTTAACGCGTTTCAGGCTGCCGATTTCGACGGCGGCAATGTTAGTCAGCGCTTCGCCAACGGCCATGCGGCCAGAAGCGGCGAAATCCAGCAAGGCAATTGGCGCACGTTCGCCCAGTGACATCGCTTCGCCGTGATAGCTGTCGAGGCTGGCGGTGGTGACCGCACAGTCAGCGACCGGGATCTGCCACGGACCAACCATCTGGTCACGCGCCACCATGCCGGTGACGGTGCGGTCGCCGATGGTGATCAGGAAGGTTTTCTCTGCCACAGCGGGCAGATGCAGAACGCGTTTTACCGCTTCTGCAATCTGAATGTTTTCCGCATTCAGGTCGTCGCCTTTCGCCTTCAGCGTGGTGACATCGCGGGTCATTTTCGGGGTTTTACCCAGCAGAACGTCCAGCGGCATATCAATTGGCTGGTTGTCGAAATGGCTATCTTCCAGAGAAAGATGCATTTCTTCAGTCGCTTCACCAATCACGGCATAAGGTGCGCGCTCACGCTGGCAGATAGCATCAAACTGTTCCAGCTGAGCCGGAGAAACTGCCAGTACATAACGTTCCTGCGATTCGTTACACCAGACTTCCAGCGGGCTCATACCCGGTTCGTCGTTCAGGATGTCGCGCAGCTGGAAACGCCCGCCACGGTTGCCATCGCTGACCAGTTCCGGCATGGCGTTGGATAAACCGCCGGCACCGACGTCATGGATAAACAGGATCGGGTTGGCTTCGCCCAGCTGCCAGCAACGGTCGATCACTTCCTGACAACGGCGTTCCATTTCCGGGTTGTCGCGCTGTACGGAAGCAAAATCCAGATCCGCGTCAGACTGACCCGATGCCATGGAAGACGCCGCACCGCCGCCCAGACCGATATTCATCGCCGGACCACCCAGCACAATCAGTTTTGCGCCAACGGTGATTTCACCTTTCTGCACGTGATCCGCGCGGATGTTGCCAATACCACCGGCCAGCATGATCGGTTTGTGGTAACCGCGCAGCTCAGGGCCGTTGTGGCTGTTGACGTTTTCTTCGTAAGTACGGAAGTAGCCCAGCAGCGCCGGACGACCAAATTCGTTGTTAAACGCTGCGCCGCCCAGCGGGCCGTCGGTCATGATATCCAGCGCAGTAACGATACGATCGGGCTTACCGAAATCTTCTTCCCACGGCTGTTCAAAGCCAGGAATGCGCAGGTTGGAAACAGAGAAACCGACCAGACCGGCTTTAGGTTTTGCGCCGCGCCCCGTTGCACCTTCGTCACGGATTTCACCGCCTGAACCGGTTGCCGCACCCGGCCATGGAGAGATCGCCGTCGGGTGGTTATGGGTTTCTACCTTCATCAGGATATGCGCCTGCTCCTGATGGAAATCGTACAGACCGTCTTTCGCATCGGCGTAGAAACGGCCGACCTGCGAACCTTCCATCACGGCGGCGTTATCTTTATACGCGGACAGCACGTGGTCAGGGGTCTGTTCAAAGGTGTTTTTAATCATCTTGAACAGGGATTTCGGCTGAGTTTCGCCGTCGATAATCCAGTCTGCGTTGAAGATTTTGTGGCGGCAGTGTTCTGAGTTGGCCTGTGCGAACATATACAGTTCGATGTCTGTCGGGTTGCGCCCCAACGACGTAAAGGCTTCCATCAGGTAATCAATTTCATCCTGCGCCAGCGCCAGACCTAATTTGGTGTTGGCGGCTTCGAGTGCCCCACGGCCAACGCCGAGGATATCCACATGTTGCACCGGGGCTGGCTGATGCTGCGCGAACAGCGCGCTGGCATCTTCCAGACGTGCAAAGACGGTTTCCATCATGCGGTCATGCAGCAATGCGCCCAGTTCGTTCCACTGCGCTTCGGTCAGTTGCGGTGCCTGAACATAAAATGCCAGACCACGCTCAAGGCGCAGAACCTGTGACAAACCGCAATTGTGGGCGATGTCGGTAGCTTTGGAAGACCAGGGAGAAATGGTGCCCGGACGCGGGGTGACCAGCAATAAACGACCAGAAGGAGCGTGTTCAGCGAGAGAAGGACCGTATTTCAGGAGGCGTTGTAACTTAGTTTGTTCGTCCGAATTCAGCGGTGCGCTGACGTCGGCAAAGTGTACATATTCGGCGTAGATATCGCTGACCGGAAGATGTGCTTCCTGACAACGGGACAACAATTTGTTAATGCGAAAAGCCGACAAAGCGGGCGAACCACGCAGTATTTCCATAATCACAGATCTCTCGTCTTCGAAGACACTGACCACAGTGCTTCATTGGGCGCAACAGGGGGAAAACGCGGGCTATTATAAAGAAAGCTGGCGTCCGACGAAACCGTTTGCGTCGGGAAACTTCATATTCCTTTATAGCCTTACCGTTACCATGGCTATTATGAATAAAGTTGCAGACTGCCGTTTTGTTGAGCAAAATGCGTCAGCACTGGGGATATAACCATACTAACTGCACAGCATAGCGTAAAAAAACAAGAGCGCCGCAGCGAGATAACTATTTGACGCGACTAAAAATTAATTATGTTCTGATGGGGATCGCCGCCCTGTTACTGGCACTGGCTTTGTGGCCTGCCGTGCCGTGGCACAGGGGTGAAGGTGACCAGCTGGATCAGATAAAATCCCGTGGAGAATTGCGCGTCAGCACGCTCAATTCTCCACTGACTTTTATGGACTCCCCTGAAGGCAATCTGGGCTTCGATTATGAACTGGCTAAACGCTTCGCAGATTATCTGGGCGTGAAGCTGGTGATTTCTCAGCACACCACCATCGAGAGCATGTTCGACGATCTTGATCAGGGTAAAACCGACATGCTGGCTTCCGGTCTGGTGTACAACAATGAGCGCCTGAAAAACTACCGCGCCGGCCCGGAATACTATTCCGTATCGCAGCAGCTGGTTTACCGGCAGGGTGCCGTGCGCCCGAAAAGTTTCGCCGACATCAAAGGCTCGCTGGTGGTGTCTGCCGGCAGTGCGCATATCGCCACGCTGGAAGCTGCCAGCCAAAAATATCCAGACCTCACCTGGTCCACCACCGATAAATTGTCACCCCGCGACCTGTTGCAACAGGTTGAAAACGGCAAACTCGATTATACGCTGGGGGATTCGGTCACTATCGCCCTGATGCAGCGTGTCTATCCGCGCCTTGCGGTGGCCTTTGATGCCACAGACGACGAACCGGTCACCTGGTATTACCGCAAACAACCTGATGACGACAGCCTTGCTGCCGCTATGCTGGATTTCTTCAGTCAGATTTCAGAGGACGGTACGCTGGAAAAACTGGAGGAAAAATACCTCGGGCACGTAGGTGATTTCGATTATGTCGATACCCGTACTTTCCTGAACGCCATCGACACAACGCTGCCGGATTTGCAGCCGCTGTTTGAAAAATATGCTCAGAACATCGACTGGCGTTTGCTGGCCGCTATCGCTTATCAGGAATCTCACTGGGATCCGCTGGCGAAATCACCGACCGGTGTGCGTGGCGTAATGATGCTGACCCGCGCGACGGCTGGCGGGCTGAATGTCGATGACCGGACAGATGCCGAACAAAGTATCCGGGGCGGTGCGCAATATCTGTCGCATCTGATGGATAAAATGCCGGAATCTATTCCGCAGGATGAACGGATCTGGTTTGCACTGGCGGCCTATAACATGGGTTACGGCCATATGCTGGACGCCCGCAAGCTGACCGCACAGCAAAAGGGGAATCCGGACAGCTGGGCGGATGTGAAGCAACGGCTGCCGATGCTCAATCAGAAACGTTTCTTCAGCCGGACGACTTACGGTTATGCGCGCGGCACGCAGGCGTATAATTATGTGGAGAATATCCGCCGCTATCAGCTCAGTCTGGTGGGATATCTGATGGAAAAAGAGAAACAGCAGGCCCAGAAAGCGGCGCTACAGGCTCAGCTGGGTCAGGGCTATCCGGTGGTGGATGCACAGGAAGCGCTGGGGAAATAAGGCCTGAACAGCCTTATTCTTTGGGATTATCAGAAGTGATGTCACCGGCCTGAGCTGCGCGCTCTGCCAGCCGCAGCGCTTTTTTCTGGCTGCGGCGAAAACGAAAGAACGCACTCAGCTGTTCAGAACAGGCATCAGCCAGAACGCCCGCCGTAATTTCTACCTGATGATTCATGCCGGGATGGCGCAGAACATCCATCAGGGAACCCGCTGCACCGGTTTTGGCATCGGCTGCGCCATACACCACCCGACGGATCCGGCTGTGGACCATCGCGCCGGCGCACATGACGCAAGGCTCAAGAGTGACATACAGTATGGCATCCAGCAGGCGGTAGTTTTGCACCGCGCTGCCGCCCTGACGTAACGCCATGATTTCCGCGTGCGCCGTCGGATCATGATGTCCGATAGAACGGTTCCAGCCTTCGCCAATCACCTGATTGTCCAAAACCAGCACCGCGCCCACCGGCACTTCGCCCTCCTCCTGCGCCTTCAGCGCCAGAGTCATTGCGTATTGCATCCAGCGTTCATCGTCATTTATTTCTGCTAATTCTGTCACTGCCACTTCAACCTCAGTCATTTTAATCCGCGCCATTATACCTTTGTTCGCGCCGCCCGCCCACGGGCCATAATCGATATCGCGCGTACAGTTCATCAGCGGTAACAGGAAGTATTACTTAATGATGATAACCCGCGGTTCTGATAGCAGAAATGGCTTATGCCAACAGATAATAACCTTACATTTCATAGTCATTAGATCAGGGAATTAGCCGGGTTAATCTGCGTATTCTTGCGCCAGATCAAATGATGTTACCGGTAACAATATTAAGGTCTCCTTGTACCTACCAAGAGCTGACAACAAGGAAAACAATTATGGCTACTGCAACTTTCTTTATCCCGTCCGTGAACGTGATTGGTTCTGGCGCGCTTAATGATGCGGCTACCGCTATCGCTCAGCATGGTTTCCGCCACGCACTGATCGTCACGGATAAAGTGTTATTCGATATCGGCGTGGTTAAACAGGTTCAGGAATTACTGGCAAAAAGCGACGTGCAAAGCAGCGTTTATCATGGAACAAACCCTAACCCAACCACCCGCAATGTGCGTGAAGGGCTGGAGATCCTGAAAAAAAATGCCTGCGATTGCGTCATTTCACTTGGCGGCGGTTCACCGCATGACTGCGCCAAAGGTATCGCGCTGCTGGCCACTAATGGCGGCGACATCAATGATTACGAAGGCGTTGACCGTTCTGCTAAACCCCAGTTGCCGCTGATTTCTATCAATACTACTGCCGGTACGGCTTCAGAAATGACGCGTTTTTGCATCATTACCGATGAAGAACGCCACATCAAAATGGCTATCGTGGATAAAAACGTCACGCCGCTGATGTCAGTCAATGACCCGCATCTGATGGTCGGCATGCCAAAAGGGCTGACTGCTGCCACCGGGATGGATGCGCTGACCCACGCGATCGAAGCCTATGTATCCAGCGCGGCAAACCCGATAACGGATGCCTGTGCGCTGAAAGCGATTACCATGATTACCGACTCACTGCGCACGGCGGTGAAAGACGGTAAAAATATGCAGGCTCGCGAAGACATGGCTTACGCACAGTTTCTCGCCGGGATGGCATTTAACAATGCGTCGCTCGGTTATGTACACGCCATGGCGCACCAGTTAGGCGGGTTCTATAACCTGCCGCACGGTGTCTGTAATGCCGTCCTGCTGCCGTTTGTGCAGGAATACAACGCCCGCGTTGCCAGCCCGCGTCTGAAAGACGTTGCTGCCGCGATGCACATTGATGTTTCAGCGATGAGTGATGCAGAAGGTGCAAAAGCCTGTATCGATGCTATCCGTCAGCTGGCGCGTGATGTCGATATTCCTGCCGGATTACGCGACCTGAACGTGAAAGAAGAAGATTTTAATACGCTGGCGACCAATGCCCTGAAAGATGCCTGCGCACTGACTAACCCGATTCAGGGTACCCATGCCGATGTGGTCGGGATTTTCAAAGCCGCGTTCTGATTACTAAAGGACATGCACAAATAAAAACAGGCCAGAAATGGCCTGTTTTTTTGTCTGAAACATACCGCGGTATTTATTCCAGTTGCTGCAATTCGCCCTGCTTGCTGACACGAAAACGGTGCTCGCAAAAGAACAACAGCGGGTTGTCCTGCTTGCTGTCGCTGTAACCACTGTAAAGTTTAAGCGGTGAGCCAATCCGGCTTTCGAGCTGCACGACTTTTTCTTCCCCGAGACAGCGCAGAGGCAGCACCCAACCGCCTTTACCCCGCGCGATACGGCTGCCCACCAGACGTACCTGCGGTAAAAACAGCGATGCGTTATAAACCTGCTGCACCAGGTTCTCAGGAGAACCGGTGATCAGCCACACTTCGGTATCGTCGCTGTCCAGATATTCGCGCAACCGGCGTTGTACCACCGGAAACTCCACCACTTTTTCGCGAAACGCAGTCACGAATTGCAGTTCCAGCGCTTTCAGTCGTGCCTCACTGTGACCAAAGGTAATAGCCCACAGCAACAGACTCATCGGCCAGCGTGTTGCGCGCCCCTGAAAGAATAGTCCTGCTCCAATCAGCGGCAATAAAGGCACCACCAGAACCAGGTTCTGCGGCATTTTTTTTAGCAAAAAACGCAGGAAGGTTCCGAACATATCCTGCTGATGCAGCGTTCCATCCAGGTCAAAAAAGACCACCCGTCGATCAGGCTTCGTACTCAATCCATTACTCCTCGGGATCGTTAAACCCCATCAGCCAGGTAAAAATAAAACCAGCTAATACCGTAATGACTAAACCGGCCAGATACAACATCACTTTGCCAGAAATAATGGTCAGCGCCAGCGGCAACCCGGAAATACCAAACGTGATGACCGTAGCGACTTTCCAGTAACAGATTAGCGCGCCGCCCACGGCTCCGCCCAGACAGGCGCCAATAAATGGCCGGCCAAGCGGCAGCGTCACCCCGAAAATCAACGGTTCGCCGATGCCCAGTATTCCCACCGGCAGCGCACCTTTAATCACTTTTTTCAGCCGTGCGTTACGCGTTTTCATGTAAACCGCAATCGCCGCGCCGACCTGTCCGACACCCGCCATCGCCAGAATGGGCAACAGCGGATTGGAGCCGTGCGCCTGAATCAGCTCTACGTGGATGGGCACCAGCCCCTGATGAAGCCCGGAAAGCACCAGCGGCAGAAAGGCTCCGGCCAGCACTGCACCCACAAGTAATCCGCCTTTGTCGATAGCAATATTGACGCCATGCGCGATGCCGTCAGAGATATAACCGCCGATCGGCTGGAGGATAACAATTGCCAGCGTCGCAGTGATAAGCGTGGTGATCAGCGGATTGAGGATCAGTTCGACCGATTCCGGCAGCCACTGGCGCAGCCGTTTTTCGAGCCAGCACATCAGCGCGACGACCAGCAAGACAGCAATCACCCCGCCACGCCCCGGCTGTAATGTTTCTCCAAACAGCGTAATTTGCGCCAGCGCCGGACTGGAAAGGATCCCCGCCATCACGCCGCCCATGGCCTGTGAACCGCCAAACACGCGGGCAGCATTCACGCCGACCAGAATATTCATGATGGCAAATACGGCGCCGCCGAATATCGCCAGCAGGCCGAGAACATTAGGATAATCAGTCGCAATGGAACCGGCGATATCAGGCCGTTTGAGCAGATTAATAATGCCCATAATCAGACCTGAAGCGATAAATGCCGGGATCAGCGGAATGAAAACATCCGCCAGTTTTCGCAGCGCGCCACTCATCGGCGCTGAGTATTTGGCTTTGGCATTGGCTTTGTTGCGGGATATATCACTTTCACCCGCCGCACCCGCAGGGCTCAGCAACAGACGCATGGCGTCCACGACTTTTGCTGCTGCCCCAGGCCCGACGATAAACTGATGCTGCTCGCCCTGTCTGAGATAACCTTTAATCCCCTCCAGCGTTTTCAGGCTGGTCAGATCCAGACGTGCATCGTCATAAACTTCCACGCGCACACGGGTCATGCAGTTTTCCAGCTTGCTGATATTCCCTTCGCCGCCCACCCCCTGCAAAATCTTAGAAGCCAGCAGGTGAGTTTTATCCATTGCTGTCGCCATGCTTTTCTCCTGATTTAGCCCGCCAGCGCGGCGCGAAGGTAGCCGTTATGTTGCTCCAGACGCGCTTTTGCCTGTGGTGCATCAATGCCCGCCAGTAACATGAGAATGGCCGGTTTCACTTCGAAATCAGTCTGAGAAAGCGCCAGTTCAGCATCACTGCGTGCCGCGCCGGTAGCTTCCACAACGATGCGGCAGGCACGATCGACCAGTTTGACGTTGGTCGCTTTCACGTCGACCATCAGGTTCTGATAGACCTTGCCGGTTTTCACCATCGCACCGGTAGAAATCATGTTCAGTACCAGCTTCTGCGCAGTACCGGATTTCAGACGAGTGGAACCGGTCAGCGCCTCGGCCCCGACAACGGGAGAAATGGCGATCGTCGCTTCCTGCGCAATCGGTGAATCCGGATTACAGGAAATCGCCACCGTGGCACAACCCAGTTCCGTGGCGTAGCGCAACGCGCCGATCACGTAAGGTGTGCGGCCGCTCGCCGCTAATCCGACAACGGTGTCATCCGCGCTCAGATGCAGATTCTTTAAATCTTCAACACCCAGAGCTTCGCTGTCTTCGGCCCCTTCCACCGCTTTGAGTAATGCACCGGGACCACCGGCAATCAGGCCGACAACCATGCCGTGCGGCACGCCGAACGTTGGCGGACATTCCGATGCATCGAGAACGCCCAGACGCCCGCTGGTCCCCGCGCCGAGATAAATCAGACGACCGCCCGCTTTAAATGAGGCCGCGGCTTTATCGATCGCCTGCGCAATTTGCGGCAGAACTTTACTGATGGCCTCAGGGACTTTGCGGTCTTCCTGATTGAAACAGGTGGCTAATTCCAGTGAAGACATCTCATCTAAGTTGATCGTATCCGGATTACGGCTCTCGGAAACGAGTGCGCCTAAGTTAAGGGGGCTGTTCATGTTTTTCTCCTGAATTTTTAATTCAAATTTATTACATAATACTTGAATATTTTATTCATCATTGCGAGGAATATTTGCTATTTTAGATAACATAATCCGCAAAACGTGACCTACGTATTCTGAGAAGCCGGGATAAGCCACCATGAGTTGTATGATCCGTATCCGCCAGTTGTATCCGACACTGGCACAAAATGACCGTAAACTGGCTGATTTTTTACTGGCTCAGCCGGAAAAAGCGCGTCATATGAGCTCACAAAAACTGGCCGAAATGGCGGGAGTCAGCCAGTCTGGCGTGGTGAAGTTCGCGCAAAAACTCGGTTATAAAGGCTTTCCTGCACTGAAATTCGCCATGAGTGAATCCCTGGCATCCCCCAAGAACAGCGAACCTGTCACCGTACATAATCAGATCCTGAGCACCGACAGTCTGCACGTTGTGGGCGAGAAACTGCTGACAGAAAAACAATCGGCTTTGCGCGCAACGCTCGATATCAATAGCGAGCCCCGTTTGCAAATCGCATTGTCGATGCTGAGCAGTGCCCGAAAAATCATTCTGACGGGCATCGGGGCATCCGGACTGGTGGCTAAGGATCTGGCGTATAAGTTGTTGAAAATTGGCGTCACGGCCATCGCGGAGTCGGACACACATGTGCTGATTGCTACAGCTCAGGCGCTTTCAAAGGAAGATTTATTGCTGGCGATTTCGTTCAGCGGTGAACGCAGCGAAATCAATCTGGCGGCACGGGTTGCCCGGGAAAGTGGCGCTAAGGTGCTGGCGATCACCGGGTTTTCACCCAATACCCTGCAACAACAGGCCGATCACTGTTTGTACACCGTCGCAGAATTACCGACCACACGCGGAGCCGCGCTGTCGGCCACAACGGCACAATATTCACTGACCGATCTGCTTTTTGTTGCGCTGGTTCAGCAGGATACCGAACATGCACCGGAGCGGATCCGCCACAGCGAAGAACTGGTCAAAAAGCTGGTTTGATCAGGATCATTCGGGGAGCGGAAAGGCACTGACGTAGATCCTGTGCCAGCGCAATTCTGCTATACTGCGCGCCCTGATGACTGAACGATATGAGAAAACGCCATGGCCCTGCTGATCACACACAAATGCATTAATTGCGATATGTGCGAACCGGAGTGCCCGAATCAGGCGATCTCGATGGGCAATGATATTTACGAAATTGACAGCGATCGTTGCACGGAATGTGTCGGTCATTACGACAAACCGACCTGTCAGAGCGTCTGCCCAATCGACAATACCATCATCATCAATCCGCAACACACCGAAACTAACGAACAGCTTTGGGATAAGTTTGTGGTATTGCATCACGCCGTTTAACTGACGGAATGATGCAACAAATCAGTTTTCAATAATAACCGTCGCACAGGCATAACGGCGCTCATCGGCAAGCGTGACATGTACCGATTTCACGCCCATTTCCGCCGCCATTTCTGCCGCGCGGGCATGAAAAACCAGCCCCGGCTTACCCAGCACATCGTTGACTACTTCAAACTGCTCAAATGCCAGGCCGTTGCGAATACCGGTTCCCAGCGCTTTAGCTGCGGCTTCCTTGACGGCAAACCGCTTCGCCAGAAAACGAACCGGCTGCTGATGTTGCTGATAAACAGCCCATTCATTGGCGCATAAAATACGCTTCGCCAGCCGGTCGCCGCTGCGTTCAATCACTGCTTCGATACGGGAAATTTCAACAATGTCCGTACCTAAACCTAAAATGCTCATTACCGGCGGGCTTCTCTCATCAGATTTTTCATTTCACGTACTGCACCGGATAAGCCGTCGATAACCGCCTGACCGATGATAGCGTGGCCGATATTCAGCTCATGCATTTCCGGCAGTGCCGCGATCGGCTGCACGTTATGGTACGTCAGCCCGTGACCGGCGTTTACTTTCAAACCTTTGCCTGCTGCATAAGCTGCACCCTGCTTAATACGTTCCAGTTCAGCCTGACGCTCAAGGTCAGTCTTCGCTTCCGCATACGCACCGGTATGAATTTCGATGTAAGGCGCACCGACCGCGACGGCAGCATCAATCTGGCGCAAATCCGGGTCGATAAACAGGGAAACCAGAATGCCCGCTTCGCTCAGACGGGAAACGGCAACGGTCATTTTATCTATCTGACCGGCAACATCCAGACCGCCTTCGGTAGTCACTTCTTCGCGTTTTTCCGGCACCAGGCAGCAGAAATGCGGCAAAACTTCGCAGGCAATCCCGACCATTTCATCGGTGACAGCCATTTCGAGATTCATGCGGGTTTGGATAGTCTGACGCAGAAGGCGCACGTCGCGGTCGGTGATATGACGGCGATCTTCACGCAGGTGGACGGTGATCCCATCAGCACCAGCCTGTTCAGCGATGAATGCCGCCTGAACCGGATCAGGGTAAGCCGTACCGCGTGCATTACGCAGTGTCGCGATGTGATCAATGTTAACGCCCAACAGCAACTCAGCCATAACAGCTCCAGATTTGAGAATGAATTGATTTATGAGTGGATCAGAAAAGCTAATTTCTGCAGTTTACACCCTTGAGAGTAGCGACGTGTAGCCCGGAATCTGAATTAGCTGGAAGAATTGTCAGAAGGTGAGACAGGCTTTTTGACCTGAAACTGGCGAAATAGCTCACGACTTTTCAGGGGCTTGCCACCGAGATAGGGTTTCAGTGCCATGCGGGTAAAACGTTTTGCAGCACGCAACGTGGAGACATCCGGAAAATCCCGGCTGGCCAGCGCTTTCAAATCACGCCCGGTGAAGCTGGAATTATCAATGACCAGACTGGCTATAAAGCCTTTTTCTTCACGATAGCGGTAGGTCATGGTGTCGCTGACTTCTTCGCCACTGCCCGCGCAATGCAGGAAATCCACGCCATAGCCCAGATGGTGTAAAAGCGAGAGTTCAAACTGACGCAAAGCGTACTCAGGCGAACCACTGGCGCTGGCAAGATTTTGCAGACAATTAAGATAGTCGAAGAATAACGAAGAGTAATTAGCTTCCTGCTCAAGTACGCGGGAAACGAGTTCATTGACGTACAGGCCGCTGTAAAGCATCAGACCTGAAAGGGGAAGTGCCAGAGAAACCGGCTCGGCATTGCGCAGGGTTTTGACATCTCCCCGCCCGCTCCAGCGAACCAGTAAAGGTGTAAAAGGCTGCAGGCAGCCTTTTAAATTGGACCGGCGGCCACGCGCACCTTTAGCCAGTATGCGTACCCGCCCTTGTCCCTCAGTGAATAAATCCAGCATGAGACTGGTTTCACTGTAAGGTCGCCCATGCAAAACAAATGCGCGTTGCCAGCCTTCCATAGGCGCGGACCTTATAAGTCGTCTACATAACCCAGACTGCGCAGCGCACGTTCGTCGTCTGCCCAGCCGGATTTGACCTTAACCCACAACTCAAGATGGACTTTCGCTTCAAACATGTTTTCCATGTCCTGGCGGGCTTCTATGCCAATCGTCTTGATTTTAGAGCCTTTGTTGCCGATAACCATTTTCTTCTGGCCTTCACGTTCTACCAGAATCAGGCCATTGATATCGTAACCGCCGCGTTCATTGCTGACGAAGCGTTCGATTTCTACGGTCACGGAATACGGCAATTCTTCGCCGAGGAAACGCATCAGTTTTTCACGGATGATTTCAGAGGCCATGAAGCGCTGTGAACGGTCAGTGATGTAATCTTCCGGGAAGTGGTGAACCGCTTCCGGCAGACGTTTACGCACCAGAGCTGCAATGGTATCCACGTTGGTGCCTTTCTCTGCTGAGATAGGCACGATATCAACGAAGTTCATCTGCTCACTCAGGAATTGCAAATGTGGCAGCAATTTAGACTTATCGGTGACGTTATCAATCTTGTTGATTGCCAGCAGAACCGGTGATTTCAAATCACGCAGTTTGTTGACCACCATTTCGTCATCCGGAGTCCAGTGAGTGCCTTCAACCACGAAGATCACCAGTTCCACATCACCAATCGAGCTGCTTGCAGCACGGTTCATCAGACGGTTAATGGCACGTTTTTCTTCGATGTGCAGCCCCGGGGTGTCCACGTAGATAGCCTGATATGGCCCTTCGGTGTGGATACCCATGATGCGGTGACGCGTGGTTTGCGGTTTGCGGGAAGTAATGGAGATTTTCTGCCCCAATAATTCATTCAGCAAGGTAGATTTACCGACGTTAGGACGGCCTACGATTGCAACAAAACCACAGTAATTCTTTTCTTCGCTCATTCAAGCTCCAGCTGTATCAGCGCTTGTTCCGCTGCCGCCTGCTCGGCTTTACGGCGGCTTGAACCGGTTCCTACAACCGGCTGGTTCAAGCCACTGACCTGGCAGTGGATGGTAAACTCCTGATCGTGCGCTTCACCGCGAACCTGCACAACCAGATAAGAAGGCAACGGCAGATGACGACCTTGCAAAAACTCCTGTAAACGGGTTTTTGGGTCTTTCTGCTTATCACCGGGACTGATTTCGTCTAAACGACTACGGTACCAATCGAGAATCAGCTTTTCGACGGTCTGGATATCACTGTCCAGGAACACGCCGCCAATGAGTGCCTCCACCGTATCCGCAAGAATCGACTCGCGGCGGAAACCACCACTTTTCAATTCGCCCGGCCCTAAGCGTAAGCATTCTCCGAGATCGAATTCACGTGCCATTTCAGCTAACGTATTTCCACGTACCAGTGTGGCACGCATACGACTCATATCGCCCTCGTCTACACGAGGAAAGCGATGGTACAGCGCGTTAGCTATTACATAACTAAGAATTGAGTCACCCAGGAACTCTAAACGCTCATTGTGTTTACTGCTTGCGCTGCGGTGAGTCAGTGCCTGCAATAAAAGCTCCTGCTGTTGAAAAGTGTAGCCCAGCTTCCGCTGAAGCCTGTTTATTACGATGGGATTCATGAGTTACCAATAGATCAAGAATGCGTCAAAAACTTCAGCATACGGAACAGGCCTGCTTCGCCCTAAGCCAATCCAAAGCTGTTTCGTTTGCAGTGGCTCCTCCTGTTCGTTTTAAATAAAAACGTAAAATCAGGGGAGCCAACTTTTATCGCCCGAAAGGATATTCTACAACGAGTGGAAATATAATGCTGCGCTAACGGGCACCATTAATTAATGAATTCCACCGATACGGCTTAAACGAACACCGGTAGGCCATTCACCTTCCTGTTTTTTAAAGCTCATCCAAATTGCAGACGCTTTACCCACTAAATTCTTTTCAGGTACAAAGCCCCAATAACGGCTGTCAGCGCTGTTATCACGGTTATCGCCCATCATGAAATAATGGCCGGCAGGAACAACCCATGTCCCCAGCGGTTGGCCCGGTTGCTGATAATACGCACCCAGTTGGTCACGCGCGCCCGGCACAGTCAGAATACGATGCGTGACATTGCCCAGCGTTTCATTACGCTGAACAAGACGGACACCGTCCTGCGGAACATTGCCTGTCGGTGGCGTTTCAAAGAAACCACTGCTGGCTTCGCCACCAGAAGACTGGCCGAAAGTCTGCACGAAATCGCTGGCAACGCCGGTGTCATAAGTCACCGCCAAAGCCGTGTTGCAATTTTTGCCGCTGTCGCAGGCTGGCTGAACGGTCACCTGCTTACTGAACGGATCGTACGTCACCCGGTCGCCCGGCAAACCGACCAGACGTTTAATATAGTCCACGCTTGGATTAAGCGGATATTTAAATACCACCACATCGCCGCGTTTTGGTTCACCGGTCGGGATAAGCTTGGTCTGAGTAATAGGATCCTTCAGACCATAAGCATATTTCTCAACCACAATGAAATCGCCAATAAGCAGCGTTGGCATCATAGAGCCAGATGGGATCTGGAACGGTTCATAAATAAATGAACGCACCACAAACACAACTAACAATACCGGGAATACAGAAGCACAGGTTTCCACCCAGCCTGGCTGCTTCGCGACTTTGCTCAGCGTTGTATCGTCAACCGCCCCACCCGTTTCAGCCTTAATTTTCGCAATTTTAGCCCGGCGTGCAGGTGCCAGCTTGAAACGATCAAGGCACCAGATAATCCCTGAAACCAGCGTTGCAATCGCCAGGATCAAGGCAAACATGTTAGCCATGCATACTCCCTACAACTCAATGAGGATTTATTTGCTTTCTTTACCCACGTGAAGAATGGCCAGGAACGCTTCCTGCGGTAACTCAACGTTACCCACTTGTTTCATGCGTTTCTTACCGTCTTTCTGCTTCTGCAGAAGTTTCTTCTTACGGCTGACGTCACCGCCATAACATTTGGCGAGAACGTTTTTACGTAATTGCTTCACGGTGGAACGGGCAATGATGTGAGCACCAATTGCCGCCTGAATAGCAATGTCGAACTGCTGACGCGGGATCAGTTCCTGCATCTTCTCAACCAGCTGGCGTCCACGGAACTGTGAATTGCCACGGTGAGTAATCAGTGCCAGTGCATCCACACGGTCGCCGTTGATTAGAACATCAACACGTACCATGTCAGAAGCCTGAAAACGTTTGAAATTGTAATCGAGGGACGCATAGCCGCGCGATGTTGATTTCAGACGGTCGAAGAAATCGAGGACTACTTCAGCCATCGGAATTTCATACGTCAGCGCAACCTGATTGCCGTGATAGACCATATTGGTCTGCACGCCACGTTTCTCAATACACAAGGTGATCACGCTGCCCAGATATTCCTGCGGCATCAGCATGTGACACTCAGCAATTGGCTCGCGTAATTCCAGAATGTTATTCAGCGCCGGAAGCTTAGACGGGCTGTCGACATAGATAGTTTCGTTGCCGGTAGTCAGAACTTCGTACACAACGGTCGGTGCCGTCGTGATCAAGTCCAGATCGTATTCACGTTCCAGACGTTCCTGAATGATTTCCATGTGCAGCAGACCGAGGAAGCCACAACGGAAACCAAAGCCCAGCGCGGTAGAACTTTCCGGTTCATAGAACAGGGAAGCATCGTTGAGGCTCAATTTGCCTAACGCATCGCGGAAGTTTTCATAGTCATCGGAACTGACCGGGAACAGACCGGCATACACCTGAGGTTTCACTTTCTTGAAACCAGGCAAAGCCTTTTCTGCAGGCTGACGAGCCAGCGTCAGGGTATCGCCCACTGGTGCGCCAAGGATGTCTTTGATCGCACAAACCAGCCAGCCTACTTCGCCGCAGTTCAGAATGTCTTTATCAACACGTTTAGGCGTGAAGATACCCAGACGATCGGCGTTATACACCTGTCCGGTACTCATTACTTTGATTTTGTCGCCCTTTCTCATGGTGCCGTTTTTGATACGCACCAGAGAAACCACGCCAAGATAGTTGTCGAACCAGGAGTCGATGATCAGTGCCTGCAATGGCGCATCAGGATCACCTTCCGGTGGCGGAACATCACGCACCAGACGCTCCAGAACTTCAGGCACACCCACACCGGTTTTAGCTGAACAACGGACTGCATCCGTCGCATCAATTCCCACGATGTCTTCGATTTCCTGAGCTGCGCGGTCAGGATCAGCAGCAGGCAAATCGATTTTGTTCAGAACCGGAACTACTTCCAGATCCATTTCCATCGCGGTGTAGCAGTTCGCCAGCGTCTGCGCTTCTACGCCCTGCCCCGCATCCACGACCAGCAATGCGCCTTCACAAGCGGCCAGTGATCGGGAAACTTCGTAGGAGAAGTCGACATGTCCGGGAGTATCGATAAAGTTCAGGTGGTAAACCTGCCCATCTTTCGCTTTGTAATCAAGCGTCACGCTCTGCGCTTTGATGGTGATACCGCGCTCGCGCTCAAGATCCATAGAATCGAGAACCTGCGCTTCCATTTCACGATCGGACAAGCCGCCGCAAATTTGAATAATACGGTCTGACAGCGTCGACTTACCGTGGTCAATGTGGGCAATAATGGAGAAATTTCGTATATGCTTCATTATAAAAGTTTTTCTACCTTGGTATTTCTGAATCATTCGCCATGAACATACAGCGACGGTTTGTAGGTTGGCTGTCTTTCGCCTAAGTCGCAGCATTCTACATGCCAGCACCGTGAAAACCTAGTCTCGGTACATCCTAACTCCAGATTATGCGTGCTTTTTCTGAAGGAAATCCTCACATTTTCATTTGTTTTCATTTCCGGACTGTTCTTTCGAGGTCGCCTTGACTTTTTTCTGACATTTTATCTGGGTTTTTGGGCTCAGACTGGTTTTAGGAAAATGCCCATATACAAAAACGCACTCCCACATCTAATATATTGTTATAAAAGAAATTACATTATTTCAATTCACAAAGTTTTAATTCTAATACTTCCTTATTATTCTTTTTTATTTAATTCAATCCGGTCACAAGGATATCAATATGATCAATGAAGGGCGGCTGCTCAGTCAGCATGGCTTTGCCAAAGCCAACTCTTGGATCACTCTGGTCCTGTCTGTGCTTTTGCTGGTGGGCGGTGCCGTGCAAATCGCTTTTTTCCTCGCCTTCGGCCATACCGCTAACGGGCTGCATAGCGTGGTGGTATCTGCCTTGCTGAGCATTGCGCTCGGTGTCGTACTTATTTTACTAAGACGTTTGATTCGACCGAAACAGGTCTATCAGCTTCATGAAAATGGTATTTTGGTTATAAGTCAGCTAGATAAAAAGAACCGGTTTATTCCGTTCGACAGAATTTCAGATATATACCGTTTCAGAACGGGAAAATATACACGTCGCATTTTAAATACGATGATGTTCCGTGAGGAAAATAGCAAAGCATGGCACCGGATCACACCGAATATTGCTAATTCAGAACGCCTGATTGATGTTATTAAGAATGAGCAACTGATGTTCCGTGGCCCCTGGGCTTTAAATACGCTGGCGCAGGGCGGAGACATTCTTTTTACCTGCATGGTAAATTCGCACTGCGGACTGAAACGGTTTATTGGCTCTAACCTTCTGACAATGAACGAGAAAAGGATCCGGCTGAGTGCATTAATGCTGACCACCGATGAAGGGAAGACAATACCCGTTGAAGACATTCAGTTTATCAGCGGCGGGAGCAACAGCCCGTTAATCAGATTGCTTGATAAACACGGCCGGATTTTGTTCTCTGTTGCCTATACTTCACTCTCCAGTGCCGATCTTTTCATCGCCCTGATTGAGCATATGATTCAAAACCGGATCCCGGTCAGAAACTAAAAATGCCACTGGCTCGTCTGAGTCAGTGGCATTTGTTTTCGCATCGTTCCGGGTAGCACCACAGAAATCAGGTATTACGAAGGAAGCTCGTTATCCGCAGAATAACGGAATGCGTTCGGCGGTAATCCCACCTGCAAAACCACCGGCTGATAACCCGATTTACCGTCGACTTTTGACGCCAGTGCTTTGGCGATGATAAAGCCCAGACCGCCGCCCAGCAAGGCACCGATCACTGCGTACATGTCTGCTTTAAACAGAGCCTGCAGTATTCCGCCTCCGGCAATCACCCCAAACAGCGGTGTCATATAGACCAGAAATGCAGAGCGCAGCAAACTGCCCTCAGGTATTCCCAGTTCAACTTTTTGCCCCGGTTCCAGGGGCTCAGCAAAACTGACCTGAAGATTATGGCCAGTCTGTGGTCCCAGTTCATTCAGCACCCGGGCACCACAACCTGAACGCGAATGGCAGCTACTGCAACCCGACTGCGTTTCACAGCGCAGTGATGCAATACCGTTTTGCCACGACACCACAGTGGCCCATTCTTTCATCATACAATCACCCGGATTTATTTAGCCAAAAGTCATTTGGCAGAGAAAACAATGCTTTCAGCAATACGTTTTGCTGTGGAAGGCGGCAATTCACCGACGACAGTAATCTCATTACCGTTACGAACTTCCGTTTGTACGGTTCTTCGCCCTTGTCTGATCAACTGCTCAGAAGGACCGTTAGTTGTAGCACTGATATTGACAGAGAAGCTGAACAATCCGTCAGTGTACAAGCGGGATTCTATCGTGACTGGCATATTTGGCAAGCTTCTGCGACTGCTCGCCACTTCAGCTACACCCGCCGGAAGCCATTTCACTTGCCATCCAAACTTAATCGGCTCAGAAGCAGGCAAAGAAAGTACCGGCGGCAGATTGGCTTTCTCAAGATCAGCAAGAGCCACTATGACTTGATTACCATCATCAAAGCTGATGACCCTGAACTGTTCCAGCGTTTCGCCATCGCGATCTAATAAATCCACACGCATTGGCAACTTAGTCTGCTCATCAATCCAGATAACATAGCTGAACCTTGTGCCATCACGCGAAACCACGCGGATCACCTGACTCAGACGGTCTGCGGCACGCGCGCGACCTACGGCGATGAAATCATAGTATTTTGACAGCTGGGAGAAATCGCTGAATACAATGGAGGGCAGGGAATCAACAATATGATCGCCATCCAGAGTAAAAGGCTGAAGCCCGGTCTCGAAGTAGCTGATGTCTTTTCCGCGCTGGACAATTTCACGGCGCGGACCATCCATCAGTACCAGTTGAGCGAGCGAGGATTGATTAGAAACAGCATGACGATAGCGAAAGGAATCAATCCCTTGCTTCGTGATGTTGATAAAACCCATTTCATAATTCAGCGACTGACTGGCTTTACCCATCCCTTGTAATAACGCCTCGGAAGTGGGATCTGCCGAGGCGATACTTGGAGTAAGCAGGCTGCCCGTCACTAAACAAGCGGCAAACCAAAATTGCTTCATTACTGCGTTTGCGTTCCTAAAGACTGAGTTCCTGGGACCTGAACAGCGGCTTGCTGTGGAGTAACAGGTTCGAGCTGAAGTTGCTCAGAATGCAAGCGGCGTTGCAGTTCGTAATCCTGCAACATAGCATTGATACGCTTACGTTGCTCCTGCACATTTTGTTGCCCGCTGGTGGTATTACCTTCATTTGGCACGCCGAAGCTGACCGGAGAGGCTTTACCCATCATTGGCAAAGTATTAAATGCTGGTGTTTCCGGAGAAGCGCCCGATGCGTCAGGCTGGTTATAGTGCTGCACACCGACAATCACAGCCAGCGAGACGCAAGCAGCTACGCCAACCTGAGTCAGCTGGCTCGCCCAAGGGCGCACCTTCTGCCAGAAAGGCATTTTTTGCCAGGTATGAGGCTGAGGCTGCGATTCTGTTGCGGAACCCGGCACCAGTTTAACCGGCTCGTTTGCCAGCGCTGCGGCCACACGGTCTGCGATATCCAGATGCACCACATTCCCAATATCACCGCGTAAGGTATCGCGGATCAAATGATAACTCTGCCAGTCTTGCTGAAGCTTGGGATCTGTTGATAAAGAACTCAACAGTTCAGAATCAATGGCTTCACCATCCATCAGAGCGGAAAGCTTTTCTTTCTGCATGCCTAAGTACCCTTCCTGTGTCCGTCATCTCTAACGCTGGATGAGCGGTTGAACCTTGTTGTCAATTGCTTCCCGGGCACGGAATATACGGGATCTTACCGTACCCACCGGACAATCCATGATGGAGGCTATTTCTTCGTAGCTCAATCCATCTAACTCCCTTAAGGTGATCGCCATGCGAAGATCTTCAGGAAGTGCTTCAATAGTACGGAAAACTATCTGCCGTAATTCTTCAGACAACATTAAGTTCTCAGGGTTCGAAATTTCTTTCAGGGCACCGCCACTTTCGAAATTCTCGGCTTCGTTCGCATCGACATCACTGGATGGCGGACGACGCCCCTGAGCGACCAGATAATTTTTCGCTGTGTTGACTGCAATACGATACAGCCAGGTATAAAAAGCACTGTCGCCGCGGAAAGATTCCAGCGCACGATACGCTTTGATAAAAGATTCCTGAACCACATCAGGCACATCGCCTTGTGGCACGTAGCGGGATACAAGGCTCGCTACTTTATGCTGGTAACGAATAACCAGTAAATTGAACGATTTTTGATCACCCTTCTGGACCCGCTCAACCAGAACTTGATCGGCTAACTGCTCGCTCATCCGAGGTAAAATCTCCCCAAAACTATCTCCGCGCTTAGAATCGTACTGCCAGCTTTCATCATTTTATTCCTGAGCAAGTACTGCTTGGAGTTCACATGGAACGATTAGTTCCACATCGCCATTGTTTTTTCTATTGAAGTCTTAAGCCCGTGGCTTTTACACGGAGGTTTAGGCTAACATGAATTTCCCTCTTCTTCTGCAAACATCATACGTTATGCAACCTTCATCTGAATTTGTTAGCGATGTATTGATAATCGGAAGTGGCGCTGCGGGCCTTTCTCTGGCTTTGCGACTTGCAGACCACTGTCACGTCACTGTTCTCAGTAAAGGCCCCCTCAACGAAGGCTCTACGTTTTACGCCCAGGGCGGTATTGCCGCCGTTTTCGACGAAGCAGACAGCATTGCCTCACATGTTGATGACACATTAATTGCCGGCGCAGGCTTATGCGATAAAGAAGCTGTTGAATTTATCGCCAGCAATGCACGTCATTGTGTGCAATGGCTGATCGACCAGGGCGTCCTGTTTGATACTGAAACCAACGCGAGCTCAGAAGAGCGTTATCATCTGACACGCGAAGGCGGTCACAGCCACCGTAGGATCCTGCATGCTGCTGATGCTACAGGTAAAGAAGTAGAGACTACGCTGGTTGGGAAAGCAAGGGCGCACGCCAATATTTGCGTGAAAGAACGCTATAATGCCGTTGATTTAATTACCTCAAGCAAACTTGGATTACCGGGCACCCAACGCGTCGTCGGTGCCTATGTCTGGAACCGCGACAAAGAGCATGTAGAAACACTGCGCGCCAAAGCCGTTGTTCTCGCCACAGGCGGTGCCGCTAAGGTGTATCAGTACACCACTAACCCGGATATCTCTTCAGGCGATGGCGTGGCCATGGCGTGGCGTGCAGGTTGTCGGGTTGCCAATCTGGAATTCAATCAGTTCCATCCGACCTGCCTCTATCATCCTCAGGCGCGTAACTTCCTGCTGACCGAAGCGCTGCGTGGCGAAGGTGCCCTGCTCAAACGTCCGGATGGCACGCGGTTTATGCCTGATTTCGATGAACGAGGCGAACTGGCGCCGCGTGATGTTGTTGCACGTGCTATCGACCATGAAATGAAGCGTCTCGGTGCTGACTGTATGTATCTCGATATCAGCCATCGCCCGCCGGAATTCATTAAGCATCATTTCCCGATGATTGATGAAAAGCTGCAATCGCTGGGCATCGACCTGACCAGACAGCCCATTCCGATTGTGCCGGCTGCGCATTACACCTGCGGCGGCGTGATGGTAGATCAGCATGGTCGTACCGATCTCGATGGTTTGTATGCGATTGGCGAAGTCAGTTATACCGGTCTGCATGGCGCTAATCGTCTGGCTTCTAACTCACTGCTGGAATGCGTGGTGTATGGCTGGTCGGCAGCGGAAGACATTATTAAGCGCCTGCCTCATGCCAAGCTGGCAAAAAACATTCCGCAGTGGGATGAAAGCCGGGTGGACAATTCCGATGAACAGGTGGTTATCCAGCATAACTGGCATGAGCTGCGCCTGTTTATGTGGGACTACGTGGGAATTGTGCGTACAACGAAACGCCTGGAGCGCGCACTGCGCCGCATCATGACGCTGCAACAGGAAATTGACGAGTATTACGCCAACTTCCGTATTTCCAATAATCTGCTGGAATTGAGAAATCTGGTGCTGGTGGCTGAACTGATCGTCCGCAGTGCGCTGGAGCGTAAAGAAAGTCGTGGCCTGCATTACACGCTCGATTATCCTGATTTACAGGAAAATCCGCAGCCCACTATTTTGCAGCCATAGGTTTTACAGTGTTAGTTTCGAAAGAGTGCGAAGGAACGCACTTTTCGGCCCCTCACCTTTTGCCCCGTTAATAATTCAGATAAAAATCGGTGATCAGCGTGCAGAACTCTTCGCTGTAAACACCTTCAGATTTCCGCAATGCCAGTTCCTCATCCGTGCGTTCAACAAATTGCCTTGATAATGTCAGCAGCAAACGGTTAAGCGGTTTTCCCGGCCGGTCTCGAACGGCCATGCGCCACGCACTGAACCAGCCGTTCTGGTGAGCCAGCGTTTCAAATGCCAGACCGATGTCATAGGGCAGAACAACGCTGAACAGCCCTTCCGGCGCGATCAGCATCTGCGCGCATTCCAGCAGCGCTTCATGTGTCAGGGTTTCTGTGTAACGGGCAGCATTACGGGCTTCATCGCGGCAGGCAACGGCTGATTCAAAATAAGGCGGATTGCTGACAATCAGATCATACTGAGCAGGATGTTTTTGCGCGTACTCATTAATATCCTGCGCATGGACAGACAATCTATTCGCCCAGACTGATTCGCGGAAATTTTCAGCTGCCTGTCCGGCGGCCGCAGGTTCCAGTTCTACGGCATCGATAACAGTGTCAGATTCGCTGCGCTGTGCCAGCATCATGGCAATCAGACCGCTGCCGCAGCCAATATCAAGAACACGTCGTGCCTGAGTGACCGGCGCGGTCGCCCCCAGCAAAACACCGTCTGTGCCAACTTTCATCGCGCAACGGTCATGTGCGACGAAAAACTGTTTAAAGGTAAAACCATTGCGCCGTAAAGGCTGTGCGGAACTGACTTCTTTTGTCACTCATTTCACCGTAATAACGCCAGCCAGCAGGGCCGGGAACGAAAACTGTCGTAGCATAGGGCAAAGAGAAGCAGAGTAAAAGCCACGCAAACCGCTTAAATAGGTGAAGATCGCGTCTAACACGTCTATAATCGGCGCCCCAAGTAGAGGTAGACCATGACTGTAACCACTTTTTCCGAACTCGAACTCGATGAACGCCTGATTGAAGCCCTTGGCGACAAAGGCTATAGCCGTCCTACTGTCATTCAGGCAGAGGCCATTCCGCCAGCAATGGACGGACGCGATGTGTTGGGTTCGGCTCCTACCGGCACCGGCAAAACAGCGGCGTTCCTGCTGCCTGCATTGCAGCATTTGCTGGATTTCCCGCGTAAGAAATCTGGTCCGCCACGAATTCTGATCCTCACGCCAACCCGCGAACTTGCTATGCAGGTTGCAGAACAGGCGCGTGAGTTAGCCAAACATACCGAACTGGATATCGCGACCATCACTGGCGGCGTGGCTTATATGAACCATGCCGAAGTGTTCAGCGAGAACCAGGACATTGTCGTTGCGACAACCGGACGTTTGCTGCAATACATCAAAGAAGAAAACTTCGACTGCCGCGCAATCGAAACGCTGATCCTCGACGAAGCCGACCGCATGCTGGACATGGGTTTTGCGCAGGACATCGAAACCATTTCTGCAGAAGCACGCTGGCGCAAACAGACGTTGCTGTTCTCCGCAACGCTGGAAGGGGAAGCCATCCGTGAATTCGCAGAACGCATTCTGACTGAGCCGGTAGAAATCGAAGCCGACCCGTCACGCCGCGAACGCAAAAAGATCCTGCAATGGTATTACCGTGCCGACGATCTGGCGCATAAAACTCAGATGCTGATCCATTTGCTGAAACAGGAAGACGTCACTAAATCGGTGATTTTCGTGCGTAAGCGCGAGCGTGTGCATGAACTGGTTGCCTGGTTACGCGAAGCAGGGATTAACTCCTGCTATCTCGAAGGCGAAATGGTACAGGTTAAACGTACCGAAGCCGTTAAACGTATGGTCGAAGATCGCGTTAACGTGCTGGTTGCCACCGACATCGCCGCGCGCGGTCTGGATATCAACGACATCAGCCACGTCTTCAACTTTGACCTGCCGCTGACCGCTGATATCTATCTGCACCGCATCGGCCGTACCGGTCGTGCTGGCCGCAAAGGCACCGCGATTTCCTTCGTGGAAGCGCATGACCATCTGCTGCTCGGTAAAATCGGTCGTTACCTGAATGAACCACTTAAAGCGCGCGTACTGGAAGGCTTCCGCCCTAAGACCAAAGCACCTAGTGAAAAAGTGACCGGTAAGCCATCGAAGAAAGTGCTGGCGAAACGTAAAGAGAAGCAGAAAGCGGATCAGGAAAAATCGAAGGTGAAAGTGAAAGTTCGCCATCGTGACAGCAAAAATGTCGGCAAGCGCCGCGTTAAACCTGACGCAGCCAAAGACGTCTCCTAATCAGGCCTGATTTGATGCAAAGAAAAACCGCCCCGAAAGGCGGTTTTTTTATTCCTGCTATTATCTGAAAACTGAAACGCTCAGAGGCGCTTACAGGCTTTCAGTGAAAGTACGGGTAATTACGTCACGCTGCTGTTCAGCAGTCAGTGAGTTGAAGCGTACCGCATAGCCAGACACACGAATAGTCAGCTGTGGGTATTTTTCTGGGTGCTTAACCGCATCTTCCAGCGTTTCACGACGCAGGACGTTAACGTTCAGGTGCTGACCACCTTCCACGCGCACGGTCGGCTGAACTTCCATCGGTACTTCACGGTATTCAAACTTGCCAAGATCGCTGACAGCCACAATCTGGTCTTCCGCAAAACCCGCTTTTGCACATACACAGCGAGCTTCTGCTTTTTCATCATCGAGCAGCCAGAAAGAGTTTTTCAGCGCTTCGTTGTCGGTTTTAGTAATTTGGATCCCGGTGATCATATGTTGCCTCCAAGTTGGCTACGATACTGTTAATTGATTGATGTCAGGCTGAATCACAACCTGTTTTCCTGTTGTCAGATATAACAGCAGAGCACCCTGCATTCTTTGATAAATATCAATCTTTCCCCTGTGGGCATTTCTCACTCTCGGCATATTTATGATTTATATCAATTTTCTCAAGGCGCCTGATTAAATTATTTTTGTAAATTATCAACAAATTTTGCATAGAACGTTAAGTCGCAGATAAACATCAGCAAAAGCGCGTGCGGGTTTCACTCAGCAGAATGAGCAGGTAAGCTACTGCCAGTTTAAAATTACCTTCAAAAGGAGAGCGTCAATGTCCACTACTCTCACCTGGCATGACGTGATTGGTCAGGAAAAAGAACAACCCTATTTCGTTGATACATTGAAGTTTGTCGCGGCAGAACGCGCGGCAGGCAAAACCATTTATCCGCCACAGCAGGATGTGTTCAACGCCTTTCGTTCTGCTGAACTGGCAGACGTCAAAGTGGTGATCCTGGGTCAGGATCCTTACCACGGCCCCAACCAGGCTCACGGATTATCATTTTCTGTCCGTCCGGGTATCCCTGCCCCGCCTTCTTTAGTGAACATGTATAAAGAACTGGCCACCGACATTCCCGGCTTCGTACGACCATCTCACGGCTATCTGCAAAGCTGGGCCGATCAGGGCGTGCTGCTGCTGAATACGGTTTTGACCGTCGAAGGGGGTCAGGCGCACTCACATGCCAAACTGGGCTGGGAAACCTTTACCGACAAAGTTATTGCCGCGCTGAACGAAAATCGTGAAGGAATTGTCTTTTTGCTGTGGGGCTCTCACGCGCAGAAGAAGGGTAATATTATCGACCGCAACCGCCATCATGTTTTGAAAGCGCCGCACCCTTCTCCGCTTTCTGCACATCGCGGTTTTCTGGGATGTAAACATTTCTCACAGGCGAATGCCTTACTGGAACAACAGGGTCTGGCACCGATTGACTGGGTGCCGGTATTGCCTGAACAGGCATAAATGCGACCTGAACAGGCATAAAAAAGAGGCACCCGCGAAGGTGCCTCTTTCGTTATATCAGTCTGCTAAACACAGAATCAGGCTTTTGCTTTGGAAACCGCAACCATTGCAGGGCGTAACAGACGGCCATTCAGCGTGTAACCCTTTTGCATCACCATCATCACGTGATTAGGTTCCAGCTCTTCAGATTCCATCATCGTCATCGCCTGGTGCAGTTCCGGATTGAAAGGCACGTGGATATCGCTCACCACTTCCATACCGAACTTACGCACAGCATCCAGCAGAGATTTCAGGGTCAGTTCGACGCCTTCAATCAAACCTGCCAGTTCTGAATTGGATTTATCCGCCAGATCCAGAGCACGTTCCAGATTATCGATAACAGGCAGCAGCTCGCCGGAGAATTTCTCCAGAGCAAATTTATGCGCTTTCTCGATATCCAGTTCGGTGCGACGACGGATGTTTTCCACTTCCGCTTTCGCACGCAGCAAGCTGTCACGCTCGCGCTGCTGGAGTTCTTTCAGCTGTGCTTCCAGTTCAGCAATACGTTCATCGCGCGGGTCAACGACATCTGCCGCCTGGGTTTCCGCTTCCGCTTGCAGCTCTTGTTCCTGATTCAGTTCTTCAGAGACTTGCTCGTCAGGTGTCTTATGTTCTTTACTACTCATGAATCTCTCCGCGTTTTAGCATTAATCTTGCTACTTGGCTTATTATGGGGATCAAAACCGGGGTTTCAAGGTTTGGTTTTTAATGAAACCGGTCATAATGCAGGGGTCATCACACCCTGCTGAGGATAACCACAGCGATGAATAAAAAATTTGAGTGCATTGGGATTGTCGGACACCCTCGTCATCCTTCGGCACTTGCCACCCATGAAATGCTTTACCACTGGTTAATCTCAAAAGGATATCAGGTCATTGTTGAGCGACAGGTGGCGCAAGATCTAGCCCTTGAAAACGCTACGACCGGCAGTCTGGCAGAAATCGGCAAACTGGCCGATCTGGCCGTTGTTGTCGGCGGTGACGGTAACATGCTGGGCGCCGCACGCGTTCTGGCACGCTATGACATCAAAGTCATCGGCATCAACCGTGGCAATCTCGGTTTTCTGACCGATCTGGATCCGGATAACGCTTTGCAGCAACTCGATGACGTTCTGCAGGGCGAATACATCAGCGAACAACGTTTCCTTCTGGAGGCCATGGTACGCTGCAAAGACCAGCAATGTCGCGTGAGCACCGCTATCAATGAAGTCGTCCTTCATCCGGGAAAAGTCGCACACATGATTGAATTTGAAGTCTATATTGACGACAAATTCGCCTTCTCCCAACGTTCGGACGGTCTGATTATTTCGACACCAACCGGCTCTACCGCCTATTCACTATCAGGTGGCGGTCCGATCCTGACGCCGACGTTAGAAGCTATTGCGCTGGTGCCGATGTTCCCGCACACACTTTCTGCGCGCCCGCTGGTTATTAACAGCAGCAGTACGATTTGTCTGCGGTTCTCACATATGAGCAATGACCTTGAAATCAGCTGTGACAGCCAGATTGCCTTGCCGATCCAACCGGGTGAAGAAGTGGTCATCCGCCGCAGCGAGTTCCACCTGAATCTGATCCACCCGAAAGACTACAGCTATTTCAATACATTAAGCACAAAACTCGGATGGTCAAAAAAACTCTTCTGATCAGACAAAAATAATTCGCCAGCCCCTTTACTGTATATAAAACCAGTTTATACTGTATGTAATTACAGGTCTGTTGTTATGTACAGGAAGGTGATCATGCTGGCGCAATTAACTATCAGTAACTTTGCCATTGTCCGCGAATTAGAAATCGATTTTCATGCCGGTATGACGGCAATCACCGGTGAAACCGGTGCCGGTAAGTCCATCGCTATTGATGCGCTCGGGCTTTGCCTTGGCAGTCGCGCAGACGGCAGCATGGTGCGCCTGGGTGCCAGTCGTGCCGATATCTGCGCCCGCTTCACTCTGGCTGATACACCTTCTGCAAAACACTGGCTGGCAGAAAACCAGCTCGACGAAGGGCAGGATTGCCTGCTGCGCCGTACCATCAGCAGTGACGGCCGTTCCCGCGGTTTCATTAACGGCACGCCCGTGCCTTTGTCACAGCTTCGCGAGCTGGGTCAGCATCTGATCCAAATTCACGGACAACACGCCCATCAGCTTTTACTCAAGCCTGAGCATCAGAAAGATCTGCTCGATGCTTATGCCGATCAGCCCCTATTGTTGGCTGAAATGCGCAAAGCTTACCAAAACTGGCATCAGAGCTGTCGTCAGCTGGCGCAATATCAGCAGCAAGTCAGCGAGCGCGAATCGCGCCGTCAGTTGTTGCAATATCAGTTGAAAGAACTGAACGAATTCGCCCCTCAGGCCGGTGAGTACGAACAAATTGATGAAGAATACAAACGTCTGGCAAACAGCGGACAGCTGCTTTCCCTGAGCCAAAGCGCGCTATATCTTCTGGCCGATGGCGAAGAGCAAAACATTGTCAGTTTGCTTTATACCGCACGTAATCAGCTGACTGAACTGGCTGAGCTCGACAGCAAAATGAACGATCTGATCGTCATGCTCGACGATGCCTCCATTCAGGTCAGCGAAGCCAGCGATGAACTGCGCCACTACAGTGAACGTCTGGAAATGGATCCAAACCGCTTATACGAACTGGAACAGCGCCTGTCCCGCCAGATGAATCTTGCACGCAAGCATCATGTCAGCGCAGAAGAACTGCCTGAATTGCATCGCCAGTTGCTTGAAGAACAGCAGGCACTGGATGATCAGGAAACCAATCAGGCAGAGCTGAGCGAAGCGGTACAGCGTCATTATCAGCAGGCAGTAGCGGTTGCTGAACAGCTGCATGAAAAACGCCAGTATTTCGCCGATGAACTCACACATCTGATTACGCAAAGCATGCAGGCACTTTCCATGCCGCACGGTAAATTCAAGATTCAGGTGCAGTTTGAACCAGAACACCTGAACATGGAGGGGGCTGACCGTCTGGAATTCCAGGTCACCACTAACCCGGGTCAGCCGCTTCAGGCGCTGGCCAAAGTAGCCTCCGGTGGTGAGCTTTCCCGTATTGCACTGGCGATCCAGGTTATTACGGCGCAAAAAATGGAAACTCCGGCGCTTATCTTCGATGAAGTTGACGTTGGCATCAGTGGACCCACGGCAGCCATTGTTGGCCGGTTGCTGCGCCAGTTAGGTGAATCAACGCAAGTTATGTGTGTGACTCACTTACCACAGGTTGCAGGTTGCGGACATCAGCATTATTTTGTCAGCAAAGAAACCGACGGCGAAGTGACAGAAACGCAAATGAACCGGCTTGATAAAAAGGCGCGTTTGCAGGAACTGGCGCGTCTGCTGGGCGGAAGTGAAGTCACCCGAAACACGCTGGCCAATGCAAAAGAGCTGCTCGCTGCGTAAAAAGCTCAACTTTTTTACATTTAAGCGGTCATACAGGTGCCCCGCAAAGGTTTCAAACTGATGAAAGGTCTATTATCATCGGCATCTTATGCCCTAAAGGAATGTAATGACTATGCGCTGTAAAACGCTAACTGCCGCCGCTGTAGCTCTTGTAATGCTTACTGCGGGCTGTTCCACTCTGGAAAAGGTGGTTTATCGGCCTGATATCAACCAGGGGAATTACTTATCTCCTGCGGATGTTCAAAAAATTCATACCGGTATGACTAAACAACAAGTTGCTTATGTTCTTGGCACGCCGATGCTGCACGACCCGTTTGGCAGTGATGTTTGGTTCTACGTGTTCCGTCAGGAGCCAGGCCACGAAGGTGTAACACAGCAAACATTGACGCTGACCTTCAACCAGGCGGGTGAACTGACCAATATCGACAACAAACCGAAGTTGAGCGATCAAAAATAAATCGCCCCGGTGTGATGGTCTCTGGTAACTACCAAAAATCATCTTTCAGGCTAAAAAAATAAGGCGCCTGAGGCGCCTTATTTTTTAGAACGTTCGGCGCGAATCCGCCGTAACTCTTTCGGGTCAGCAATTAATGGCCGGTAAATCTCAATACGATCTCCGTCATTTACCGTATCGGCAAGTTTTACCGGGCGGCTGTAGATACCCAGTTTATTCTGCTTCAAATCGATATCACTGCGTAACTCAAGCAAACCGGAAGCCTTGACCGCCTGCTCCACGCTGCTCCCTTCTTCCAGTTTCACCGTGCGCAGGTACTGACGTTCCGGCAGTGCATAGACGACTTCAACGCGGATCTCAGACACTGTAAACCTCTTTTGCGCGCAGCGTGAATGCCTGAACCATACTGCCTGCCAGTTCTTTAAAGATTTTTCCGAACGCTAACTCAATCAATTTATTGGTAAATTCGAAATCAAGGCTAAGCTGAACTTTACATGCGTCGGGGCTAAGTTCGATGAAATCCCATCCTCCGGTCAGTTTGCGGAAAGGACCATCAACCAGCTGCATATCAATGCGCTTATTGCTGATTAACGTATTTTTGGTTGTAAAAGTCTTACTGATGCCCGCTTTCGAAACATCAACGGCGGCGGTCATGGACGTATCGCTGTTTTCTAAAATGCGGCTGCCGGTACAACCGGGCAGAAACTGCGGATAAGCATCGACATCATTAACCAGGGTGTACATCTGCTCCACGCTGAAGGGTACAAGCGCAGAACGACTTATCTGTGGCATATCATTTTCCAGGTGTCATAAAACGTACAGATAATACCATTTATCCGCGCGGTAATAAAAACTACGAAGCACAGCTCGCCACAAACAGCAAAAACACCCCACTCTGACAGCGTGGGGATTTCATTCGGCATCGCTTACAGTATAATAAGTATCACTATGACAAAGAAAAAAGCACATAAACCCGGTTCCGCGACTATCGCGATGAACAAACGCGCTCGCCATGAATATTTCATTGAAGATGAAATCGAGGCGGGGCTTGCTTTGCAGGGATGGGAAGTCAAATCGATGCGCGCTGGTAAAGCAAACATCTCTGACAGCTATGTCACATTCCGCGACGGTGAAGCCTATTTATTTGGCGCAACCATTCAACCTCTTAACGTGGCGTCGAGTCATATCGTCTGCGACCCTACCCGTACGAGAAAATTACTGCTGAAAAAGCGAGAATTAGAAACGCTTTTCGGAAAAGTCAGTCGTGATGGTTACACCGTCGTGGCGCTTTCCTTGTACTGGAAAAATGCCTGGTCAAAAGTGAAGATCGGACTGGCTAAAGGTAAGAAAGAGCACGACAAGCGCGATGACATTAAAGATCGTGAATGGAAAGTAGACAAAGCACGTATCATGAAGAATTCAAACCGCTAAGTCTCTGGCTTAGCGTGTTCTTTTTCTGGTATACTGCGTAATAGTACTTGGGGCTGATTCTGGATTCGACGGGATTTGCGAAGCCCAAGGAGCATGCCGAGGGGCGGTTTGCCTCGTAAAAAGCCGCAAAAAAATAGTCGCAAACGACGAAAACTACGCCCTAGCAGCTTAATACCCTGCTTAGAGCCCTCTCTCCCTAGCCTCCGCTCTTAGGACGGGGATCAAGAGAGGTCAAACCCAAAAGAGATCGCGTGGACACCTTGCCTGGGGTGAAAGCGTTAAACCCAATCAGGATAGTTTGTTAGTGGCGTGTCCATCCGCAGCTAACCGGCGAATGTAAAGATTGGACTAAGCATGTAGTGCCGACGGTGTAGTAATTTCGGACGGGGGTTCAAATCCCCCCAGCTCCACCAATTTAGATAGGACAGTGCAGGGACAAACTCATATAAACCAGTAATTTATGAGTAACGTTAGGACTCAGCACTGACACCATCTGGACAGAAAAGGATACGTAAAAGATACGCGGCTCCTTCTGTTGAGAGAACCTCCGCCAAAACGGAGGTTTTTTTTCGTCTCAAATGCAGGGTGTGTCATCAAACACGTCATTCCTGGCATCGTAGATGATGTGTGTGACCACACCCTCAATCACCAGATCGTCGTCAGTGAACGCATCACCAAACTCAATGAAGACGTTCGAATCTGCCAGAGACTCGAGCCCCTGG